>JBAVYX010000111.1:0-15140 GCA_049588475.1 Silvibacterium sp.
CGGCATCTACGGCCGTGATCTTAGGTTGCGGCAGCAGTTCGTATTTTTTGAACTGTCGCTCGTAGTCCGCTTGAATGTGGCGGCGGTCCTTGGCCGTTAGGTACTCATTGAGCACATGTGTGTTGTAAAAGTACCAAATGCCGGAACCGGCGCCAACAGCAAGCAGCAGCGACGCCGCCGTCAGCAGGCGCGGCGTGCGGGCGAGAGCGACACGCGTGCGGGCGCGGAGGGAGTTGTCGGCGCCGCGGCGCGCGTAGGCGATCGATATCACCCCCAACAGCGCAAAAATCGAGAACCAGTACGTAATCGACCAGAACAGCGCCGGCGCGAAATGGCCGTAGCCATTCATGTCGGAATAGATGTACGGCGGGGTGGCGCCCGGCACGTAGAGCGTGTTCTCCCAGCCGAAATTGAATAGGATGGGCTGCAGGACAAAGATGCCGATAACAATTCCATGGCCTACGAACTTGTTCGAGACCAGGGTCTGAATAAAGAGAGCAAACAGCGTAAAGCCGACGATCTGCGGCAGGATCACGATATACATCTCTTTGAAATACTGCAGCAGCTCGTAACGGTAATAGCCCGCGATGGTCTGCATCGCGATTCCGACGAGCATCGTCACAGCCAGCAGTACCACTTCCACCAGAACGATGGCAGTGAGCTTTGAAAGCCAGTCGGTAGTCACACTTAGGGGTAGGGAATCTTGGATGCCGTCGAAGCGATTGTCGCGCTCGCGCCAGATCAACTCGCCGGCATACAACGTCGCGACTATGTAGAAGAACAGTGTGGCGCTGCCTTCCACCGCCTGTAGCATGAGATAAGTGACCGGCCAGAGATCCACTCCGCCTACCCGACCAGCGAACTTGCCGTTATTGACGGCAAACACAATCAGCAGTCCCACGATTGCCCAGAAGGGAATCTCGTGCGTGATCATACGCAAACGCAACCGTGTCAGCGAAAGGTATTGAGACAGGGATGTGGACGGGCCGAAGACCTGGCGCACGTTGGGCAGGCGAGCGGCCACCAGCGAGCGCGCGGGCCGTTCCTCATCCGCGCCTAGCATCTTCGCGCGGGCGGCACGCTTTCCCTGCGAGCGAGGCGTGAGCGCTTCCACCGACAGAGGAAAGAACCGCCACAGGGCGGCCAGCGCGATCAAGCCCACTGCGATCCAGAGCAGGCGGTTATAGAGGAAGACGCCGGGCGAATTGCCGCTAAAATCCCAAGGTAGAAGCAGCATGTTCTTCTCAACCACAGTCCAATAGCGCGTGACGTTGTCGAAGAGGATGAACCCCACGGGGTCCAGGATGCCGCTCCAGAAGTGCTCCAGCGATCGGGTGGCGGAGAAGACCGTAATGCCGATGATATAGAGCGTGAAAAGGGCCACTCCCTGCAAGTACACGATGAAGATCTTGCGCGTGAGCGCAGCCACCACGAAAAACAGCGAGCCCAGAAAGAATATCTGGATTACAGTGAGGGACAGAAACGGCTGCACGTACCACCAGAGGTGATTGGGCGCGATCCGGGTGTGATCGGCCCAAGGAGCGAAGGTTGCCAGGAACGTCCCCGCCAGCATTCCTGAGAAAGCGAAAAGCGTGGTAACCAGCGAGCCGAGCCAGCGGCCTCCCAGGTAGGCGAACTTGGAGACCGGCTTGGTGAAGAGAATCTGGTATGTGTCTCGCTGAAAATCGCGCAGGATCGACGTGCCGAAAATGGCGGCAATGATGATGACGCCAAAGAGGCACGAGCTGAGATCGTTCATCGAGTTGGCGTAAGGACCATTGAGCAGGACCTTGCCGTTGCTGTTGCCCACCAGACCGAAACCTTCCGATGCTACAGAGAGAAACGCAAAGGTGAACCAGGCGAGGAAATAGACATACGTGGAGATGCTCTTGAGGCGGAAGCGTATCTCGAAGGTGAAGAATTCCCAAAACATCGCCATACAAATCTCCTCGTGGGGACTCCTAGTTCCTGGAATGAGCGGAGAGCTGGAGAAAATAGATGTCCTCTAGTTCGGCGGGTACGGGTTGAAATCCGACTCCAGGAGATGACGATGCGAAGACCCGAATCTCGTGCTGGCCGCCCAAAAGGTGCGTGCTAGTGATGTGGATCTCGTTTTCGAGCGCGCGCAGCTCTTCGTCGGTCGCCACGATGCGCGACCAGATTTGCCCTTCGAGCGAGGCCAGCGTCTCAAAGGGATCTCCCTCCAACAGCACCTCACCTGCGGCGATGATCGCCATGCGCGAACACAGCTCGCGCACGTCGTCCACGATGTGGGTGGACAGAATGACAGTGACCTCGCGGCCGATAGAAGCAAGCAGGTTGAGGAAGCGGTTTCGCTCCGCCGGATCGAGGCCGGCGGTCGGCTCGTCCACGATGATCAGCTTGGGATTGGCGAGCAGCGTTTGGGCAATCCCGAAGCGCTGCTTCATGCCTCCGGAATAGGTGAAGAGCGCCTTCCTGCGCACGTCCCAGAGGTTAGTTTGCTGCAGCAGGGCATCCACCATGTCCTTGCGCTCGCCAGCGGCGGTAACTCCCTTCAGAACTGCGAGATGGTGGAGCATGTCCACTGCCGACAACTTCGGGTAAACGCCGAACTCTTGCGGCAGGTAACCGAGCACCTTGCGCACCTCGTTCTTCTGCGTCAGAACATCGATGCCGTCCAGACTGATGGTTCCGGAATCCGGATCCTGCAGCGTGGCCACGGTGCGCATGAGGGAACTCTTGCCAGCGCCGTTCGGACCCAGCAGGCCGAACATGTTGTTACCAATCGTGAGGGATACATTCTTCAATGCCTGTACGCCGTTGGGATAGGTTTTATAAAGGTTGGTGATCGTGAGTGCCATCGATGCTTCTCCCAAGGAAAGATGTGGCCGAGTCTCCGAAGAGCCTAAGTAATATCATGTGCACCAAGCGCACAGGTGCGATGGCATTTGCCGGCGTTGGCGAAGAAGAGTTGGGGCGCGCCAGCTTTGCGGTTCGTCTGACCGCTGAAATGCAGGCCCGGTCATTGATCCTTGGTAACGGTCGGCGGTGGGTTGCTGTCGCTCATTGTTATGGCGAACTTCTTGTAATCCAGGTACCTCTCATGAGCCTCGAACGTCACCGTCGTCATCATGACCTTCGCCGCCCCGTCGAAATCCACCTGACACAGTAACCACACGTCGCCGTGAGGCAGCCATTCATAGGTCACGCGGGTTCCGGGCAGAAATTGCCCCCCTTTTCCCAGCAGCACACCCGTCGCGCGCACAAAATGCTCAGTCTGCTTATCAATCCAGGCATCGATTTGCATGTTGGCTGCCTTTGGTTCGCTGCCATCCCGCGAAGCCGCATCGGACCGGGGCTTGGCTTGCACGTGGAAGGTCTCGCGCCCGTTCACAATCTCCGGCCCAATCACACGCGAGTCATAGGCGCGATTGAGCGATTCTAGAGGTATGTCCAACAGCAGGCTCTTGGTTCGCACAGATTCCTGCTTCTGGACGAGCGTCATGCCCTTCCGTTCCTCAGCAGCCTTGAGATACTTCTGCATCTCCTCTTCGGCCCTCTTTCCGGACAGCGGCTGGCCTTCCTCCTCTGTTTCCCGGAGATACGGGACCCCCTCCAGCATGACCGCTTCGTACTCACTTGTATGATCGCTCGTAACCTTGCCGTGCCGGTCGAGGTTCTTGATCTGATATTCCTCCGTGTAGGCGTAGTCCGATCTGACCGCTTCGTCTTTTGCATAATTGCTAAGCGCACTCTGCACCAGGGATGCGTCCTGGGCTTGAAGAGAGAGCACCGTGGCTGCCACCGTCGCTATACCGATATATCGAAATTTCACTGTCTCAAATCCAAAATGGGCAACAACTCCGGAGCCTCGGTCACAGCCGGTTGACCCTGAGTTATTTGCGCCACGCGGCCGCCCTCCCTTGTTGGAAGTGACAGGTACCGGCCGCCGTCGTGAAGCATGAGTCCCTGTTCGACGAGGGTGCTTAATCCTAGTTTGATCTCGTTCTCGTGCACCTTACCGTTGTAGTCACCGGAAATCATTTCCCAGATCGCCCGGTACGACCGGTTCACATCGCAGAACAGGAAGATCTTAGCCATCCAGTCGCCCAAAGTCACTTCCCGCTTTTTCGGAGCCGCACCGCCGCCTAGCGGTCGATTGTCGACAATAGTGACGAAGTTCGGGCCTTTCCGATAGGTGCAGGATACGGGAAACGCTCGCCAGACCTCTCTCCACTGATTTACTGTTTCGCGGACGGGCGCTATGTACGTTTCCGCTTCGCATTCGAAGTCGGATTCAAAACAGTATGCAATGCGATCGTAAGTCACCCGGCGGCCCGGATAGATAAGCGAGTAATACGATGCGGGCTTCAGCGTCAGATTGAATTGCTGCGGCTGCTCGTGGTACGGGCTGAACCGCTCAAATACAATGCGGCCCACCCCCACCGGCGGGGAACAATGACTGAGCATCCTGCAAATCGACGGCACATTTTCATAATCCGCCGGCGTCTCTCTAGGGAAACGATACAATAAGTTCCAGTTGACGGCGATGCCGAGTTCCTGGCACCACTTAAGTATCTGGGCGTTATGTAAAACCGTACTTCCCTTTCGCATGATCTCCAGCACCCGGGTCGTCAGGCTCTCAATTCCAGGCTGCACGGCGCGGATTCCAGCCTTGGCCAAAATCTGGAGTTGTTCCTTGGACAGGTTCGCTTTGATCTCATAGAACAAATCCAGATCCAGGTCCCGCTCGATTATCTGGGGCATCAGTTCCCTGAAAAATTCCATGGGAAGGATGTTGTCTGCGGCCGCGAAAAGATGGCTACGATAGGTCGACGACAGTTCAAGAATCTCGTTTAGCACACGATCCGCCCGCTTCTTGCGATATGCCATGGTGGTTCCATTTAGACCGCAGAATGTGCAATGGTGCTTGGCACCCCACCAGCAGCCTCGGGACGACTCGAAAAATATCCGCGGATGGAACTTTCGGTCAAGGCCGGTTTTCTTGAGCAAGTCGAAGTACTCGGAATAATCCGGGATGGGAGTTTCGTTTAGGTCTGTCAAGGGCCTTCTATCGCGCGAGCCGTCCGCGATCCCGCCGTCAGGCATACGAATGGACACGCCCGGAATGGGCTCCACGATACCGTCGTCGAGATTTCGCAAAATCATGGGAAAGGTCTCCTCAGCCTCGCTGTGAACTACATAGTCGACCCACTCGAATCCGCGCAGCAACTCCACACCCATGTCGGACTCGAGATTGGCGCCTCCGAAGATGATTTGCATCGTCGGATATCGCATTTTCAGTTCCTTGGCAAGAAGAAGGGAGGCCATGGATTGGGCGAAGGTTGACGTGAACCCTACCACTCCGTACCGCGACCAATCTGTAAAGTTCAGAGCCTCGGTGATGAACGCGCTGACGTGCCGCTCAGCGATTGCAGTGCATTCCGCTTCGACATTCTCGGATGTGTCTGCCAGTTCCTTCATGAGTTCCAAGCCGGCGTGATCGTCGGCAACCTGTTCCCAAGTGGCGATCAATTCTCCACTCCCATTCGGCCCGAACAGCGCCTGCGAGAAGAACCATTCAGTAATGGCGCTCGAATGCTCGGCGATTCGTTCGTAGAGCTTCAGCCCGATCCGCTTTGCGAACAGAAGGTTCAGGAAGTGCACATCGGTGGCGAATCCCGCCCGCTTTGCGCAGTTCTTGAGTAGTCCCATGGCGATCGACGGCTTGGTGACGCATCCCCAAGGCATGCACACCAGTGCCACGCGATTCACCCGAATGCCGTTCGTCTGCACAAACGGCGCCGCCACCCATTCCTGTCTCTCAGCGGTCATCGCATCCCCCTCTTCACGGTGCTGTTGCGGCCGGCGATGTAAAGCAACGATCGCAGGGCTGCCACGGTAATGGTTCCAATTACAAATGCGGGAACCGCCACTCTCAATGCTTCTGGAAGCAACGCCACCAACGCGCCGCCGTTGCCTGCTCTTTCCAGCAGCGTAAACATCTCCCGGATCCGTGAGGCATATCCGTCCCGAAAGACTTCACGAAGGTAGGAGTTCAATCCATACGCAAGATAGAACGCAAAAGCCGCGGCTCCCGCGCCATATGCGCATAGGACGATCCTGATCCTGCGGGGGACCAAGAAAGACGTATCTCCCCGCCCAAACCACAGCCCTATGGTTCTCGCCGAGAGGTTTGGTATCCCGGCAAGATCGCTGATCAGCCAGTAGCCGTCCCGACGAAGAAACGGACTCAAGTTCGAAAAGCAGGATAAGTTGACAATGACAGCCGCCCATAACAGGTATGACTCCGAATTGAGGAACGCGGCGGCCATGAGGATGGCGGCGTAGATCGCCTGGAAATACATCCCGCCAATATCGACCACGGCTCTTTGGAGCCTCGGCAGCGACCACGCATCCGACACGTCGGCGTACAGCACGGGGAAGCACAGATAAAGTCCCGCTCCTATGCCCCCGTGCCTGACGCCAAAGTGCCTGCACGCCGAAGCGTGTCCCAGTTCATGGAACAGCATTGAAAAAGTCGAAAACAACAGCACGTAAAAAAAGGAGCCGTCGACGAAGTTGTGACGCCAGGGCGCCAGCAATGCGGGGTGCTTCACCAACGTCAAAGCGTTGACCGCCAGCGTCGCAATCAGAACGCTGTAGGCCACATAGCTCTTGAAGAAAAACTGAAGCACCGAGGTCGCCGGTTTCAGAACGGCCGGCGAAAGTAGCGGGATCTTCCAGGCCAGGGGAGATGCCCTGCGGGCGGAGGACCGTGGACCGCTCACTGCTTCGCACTTAGCCCCAGTTGGGCTTTCCACTACGCCCATCTCAACGAGCAGTTCCTGTATGATGCGCGGCACATCCTTCCGACGAATGGCACCGTTGGTTTTCGCGGACACCCTCTGTGCAATAGTCTCCACGTCGGAAAGGTTGTCGATCTCCGCAATGATCGCCTGCAACTCCGTCGCGATATGCCATCTCTTGCCCGAGGGATGTTCCAGGAGGAAGCGGAATCCGGGTATGGCCGAATCAAACGGCCTCACACATGCGCCCGGAACCAGCCGCGGCACCGCCATTGTGGGGCTCTCAGCCAAAGCAGTACGTTCGGTCATCGTCCCGGCCCCTTCGAGGCGGCCAGCGCCGAGCCCACCTCCGAGCGCTGCATCACCGTCTCTCGAATCGAGCCGAGATCGCCGGCGAGCTTATCCAAGCGAGCCCGCAGAGCCCAGACGACGGAGTTCCACCGTGACACCGACAGCTCGCGAACGCTGTCCAGAGCGTCCGCACACCACCGCGACGCCATTTCCAGAGTGTCTTCGATCAATCCTGAATAGTAGATGTACCGAAACAGCTCGTTCACTGCGCGCGGATCGGAAGACAACAGGTCCGACTCCCGCACCCCCGCGCCGGTGATGCCGGCGGACAACAGGTAAGTGTATTGCCTATTGGCGAGATCGTCTCGAAGATCGACAATGTCGTCGTATATCTGGCAAGCTGCATTGAACTGATCTTGCGAACGCGAAAGGGCCTCCACTGGACCGGACGAGCCGTCCAGTATCGCAAGCCCCGTAGTGACCAGCTTTGAGATCCCAGCCTTGTTCCTTGCCAGATCGAAGAACTGGCCGGCCGTAAGCGGCTTCACCCTACCAAAGTGAGTCTGCTTTTCGGAGATCACTGCTTCAAAGAAGTCGTGCTGATAGACGGCGAGGTAGGTCCAAAATGGCGAATCATGCGGGAAAAGCGAATGAAGGCGGTTTAGCGACTCAGTGATTAGAAGGACAGAGAGAACGATCCGGTCGGCGTTCTTTACGTCCGGGTCGTCAACAAAACTGTCGATCTGTCCGATATGGTCGGCGTAATGAATGCCGACCACAGCAAGAGTGACGAGCTGTTCTTGAGTAACTCTCGGAAATGCCCCGCTGAAAAGCAGCGGATAATACCAGTAGAAGCTCTGTCTGGGCTGCTGTGAGATTTTCAGAAATGCAGCATACCCTTCGTAAAATCTCTTCACCCGGCTGCTGACCTCTGCCTGGAGCTCGAGGCAAACAGAATCTCTTGGTGTATCAATGACCGGAGTGTTGCTCATCCCCTCACCTCTGCGAGACTGTCCTCGGAAAGAGTCCGCCCTTCGCCACCCCATCGATTCAGCTACGAGGCCGCGCTGCTACCGTCCCTAAGAAAACCTGGCTATCAGGCTCTCTGCCAAACAGCCAGGGCGGGCTTCGGGAAGGTTACTTACTGACGGTTACCTTCCATTGCGTGTATTCAATCCGCTCATCCAATTCTTCGGCGAGGCGGAGGTCGAAGACTTCAGTGGGAAGCGTCTGGCAATCCTGCACCTGACGCTCCGATTCGAGGTTCAACATAGGAACATCCACTTGAGACTCTCCTTTCTTCTGCTGAGATGTAAGTTCAATAATCTGAGTGGAAGCGACAATCCCACCCAGATTGAAGGCACCTTTCGCGGCAAAATTCCGGAATTGTACCCAATATCATGGTGCAAATAACGGTACTAACGTTTCGAAGGATTTGATGGGCAAGTTTTGTACCCAAGTCGGAAACACCTTTCATTCTGTGCAAAACAACTGACCCATTACCCGTCAACTCCCCCAAGGCAATCGCATTTGGATTCTTGGCACACAGCTTCCGGGCCTGAAGTTCGATTCAGGCGACATCGGCAGGCTTCTCGATGCGAAAATGCGCTCTTTTTAGGCTAGAAGCGATCTCATAAATGCCTGAGAAGCATGTGGAGGCATGCGAGGTGGACAAAACCGAGGAAGTTTTCGATGTGGTATTCCCATCGGGTGAGGAGACGGCGGAAATTGTGCATCCAGACGAAGAGCCGTTCTACTTTCCAGCGCCTCTTGAAGCGTCGCAGTTGGCGCCTGCGGAGTTGCTCAGAGCACCTCCAGAATGACACCAATGACCTCTTCACCTGTTTATAAGATTGGTTTTTACCTGTTGAGCTATTGCGTTTTTTAACCTCAGCTGTCGGTGTATCACGAAAGGGCTGCTCACACCCAAGTTCGGCTAAGATAGGGTACAGCGACCGGCGAAGGTGGAACCAACCACCAGGAAGCGAATTGGGACGCATCGAACGCCTGGGTGCTCCAGATCAATTTAAGTCGATCCAGGAGCCAACGTGCGATATGGCATGAATCCCCATCAGGCTGCCCATGTGGGAGAAGGACCCCACCCCTTGGCCGTGGTCAACGGCGAACCTTCCTTTATAAATTATCTAGATGCGCTCAACGCGTGGCAGCTGGTTCGTGAGGCAAGTAACGTCATCGGTCTTCCGGTGGCAGCGTCATTTAAACATGTGTCACCGGCTGGGGTTGCGACTGCAGGCCATTTGGATGAATCTGCAAGGAGGGCCTGGGGACTGCCCGAAGGTGCTGGCAACTCGATCCTATCGGCCTATGTACGTGCACGGGACGCGGACCCCAAGTCTTCCTTTGGAGACGTAATCGCCGTATCAGACACAGTCGATGATGACTTGGCCGCCTTCGTTAGCCGGATTGTCGCTGACGCCATCGTCGCACCGGGATTCGAGCCCGGTGTCATCTCCCAGCTGGCGGCGAAGAAAAATGGACACTTTCTGATCTTCGAAGCAGATGCCGCCTACGTTCCACCAGAGTGGGAGAGTCGCGAAGTGTTCGGAATGCGGCTCGAACAGCAGCGCGATTCGGCGCCGATTGATAATGCGCTTCTCGATGGTCAACAGCTTTCGCCACAAGTCATCCATAATGCACTCCTTGCCTTAGTAACGCTTCGATATACTCAATCGAATTCGGTCGCCCTTGCTAAAGACGGTACCTGCATAGGCATTGGCGCCGGTCAACAAAATCGCGTGGACTGTGTTCGCCTGGCAGCACAGAAGGCCCGTATTTGGTGGCTGCGGCGTCACCCAATTGTCCACGAGCTGGCACAGGTCAAAGGCATGACTCGGCAGGATCGGCTTAATTGGCAAATCCGATTCGCGGAAGGAGTCATGACTTCGCTTCAACTGAGAGAGTTTGCGGCGATGTTCGGGAAGGACGCCCTAGAGAGCTTCCACGATGCCTCATGGCGTCAGTCATGGATGGGAAAACTCACTGCCATTACGATGGCCTCGGATGGATTTTTACCCTTCCGCGATAATGTCGATTTTGCTAGCGAGGTCGGTGTAACAACGGTCATCGAGCCAGGGGGTTCGATGAGGAATTCAGAAGTCCAGGAAGCCGCTCGGGAACTCGGAATCGAACTGGTAGAGACCGGCTTGAGGCTGTTCCATCACTGACGGCGTCCCGTCGCCAGCTACGACGAAAATCAGAACAGAGCATCTCCAGCTTGCCACCGATCTTGACTCATAGGTTTATGAGACCGGTTCTAGTGCACGAACAAACCGAGACCGTAAGAAGCCGAATTCAGACAGGCTTGGGCCTTTTCAGCCACTTGGATGTCAAGGAGATTCCAAATGCGATTGCCCTGTCCACTCCACATCCACTCCCATCCACTGCACTCTGAAAGGGCTGTGAGAAGAGCATATTACGTTGTTTCGGTCAGAACGGCGATATACGGGTGCCTACAGGATTCTTCCTGCTCGATGCTGGATTCGATACTAAGCAAGCCCTGATATTAAATCTCAGCTGACGAGGCCGCCGCAGAGGGCCGTTGTCCCATTATCTGCGCGAACTCAATCGCCACTTGCCCAGGCGCTGCTCCTTGATGTCGAAGATGATACAAGCCGAGGGGGGTTGGCCCCGATGCGCCACCGAACATGGCTCGCTGCGCGCTGCTAGTGTCGATTCGCCCCGAAAGATCACAAGACTGGACGTTCTCAAAACCGGCCTTCTGAAATGATCCGACTGTTTCGGATAAAGTGCGAGTATGGTAGGCATAAGCCCGATTGAACATCGCTACCCCGGCTTCCTCGCCTTTGGTAAGCGGTTGTTCTTTCTGGAACACATCCTTCACATAAACTCTGCCGCCGGGCTTTAACACCCTGAACGCCTCCGTGCAAACAGTATCCAGGCTATATGCGTAACCGAGCGATTCCAGAAAATAGACCACGTCGAAAGACTGTGACTCGACCGGGACATCCGAATAGTTGGCCAGCATCACCTCGATAGCGCTACTAAGGCCCGCCTCGCGCACCAGTTTCTTCCCCGTGAGCGCCTGCTCGGGTGAAATCGTGATTGCGACTATCGTCACGCCAGCGAGGTGGGTAGCGATATCGATAGCCGGCCCGCACACACCACACCCCGCATCCAAGACGCGGCTGCCAGGCCGAATTCCCGCCTCCGCCGCCATCAGCAAATTCGAATTCCGGGCCTCTCCCTTTTCGCCCGCGCTCACGAGATAGCCTGCTTGGAACGTCGTCCCTGCGTACTGAAGGTACAGATCATGCGTCTCACGCCAGTAGCGCTGCACGTTTGATTCGTGATCCAGCCGACTCTGCAAACCGATTTCGACGCTCACGCAGTACGCTCCTTTAGCCGAACTGCTAACACAAAGATGGACGTGAGTATATTCCATTGCTGATGTCAAGGAAAGGACTGGAGCGCAGAAAAAGAGCGCAGGAGTTTGCCGGGGATTTTCGATCCCTGGAGGTGGATGAGTGCATTTTTCTGTAGGTTTCACCTTGTAACTGACTACTCCGCGCGCAACGCCTGTATGGGATCTACACGCATTGCACGGCGCGCCGGGACATAACACGCCAGAATCGCAATAGCTGCCATTATTGCCGTAACGCTCACATAGGTCGCCAGATCAGTCGTGCTCACAACTATCATGCTCCGCAGCAGATGTGATGCCCCGAACGCGCCTGCCAAACCGATTGAAAGGCCAATGCCTAAAATCCAGAAGCCCTGCCGGAAAACGATTTTCAGAATGTCCCCTCGCTGCGCGCCCAGTGCAATACGGACTCCAATTTCTCCGGTTTTCTGAGTCACCACATAAGAAAGCACGCCATATACGCCGACCACAGAGAGAATCAGCCCCACTGTTCCCACGATCCCGGCTACAGCTGCGACTATCTGGTACACGAGCAGTCCATTCGGAGAGTAGAGGGCCTGTCGCAGCGTTCTGACTTCAAAGATCGGAAGGGTTGGCGCCATTGCATCAATCGTGTGTTCTACTGCGGCGACCATTTCTGTTGGATCACCTACCGTGCGCACCTGAAGAGTCTGTAGAGAATTCTGGGCAGAATGCTGCAGAAATGGCACATAGAAGACCGGCTCAACTGGCCCCGCAATACCCTGATATCTTGCATCTCCGGCGACTCCGACTACCTGCATCGGATGGCCCGAATCGCTGTCCATTGTGAACTGTCTACCGATCGGGTCCTGATGGAGCCAGTACTTCTTCGCCATAGCCTCACTAATAATGGCTACCCGCGGGCTGCTCTCGGTGTCACCATCCGCAAAACTACGTCCCTTAATCATCGGGATTTGCAACGTCTCAAAAAACTGCGTCCCAATGACGTTATAGAGCAGAGAAGGCTCCGGCTGTCCCGGCACGGTCTGATGCCCGGGGACGGAAACTGTGTCGCTGCCATCGCTGATGATTCCCATCGGAGTCGATCCAGATATCGTCGCCACCTTAACTCCCGGGAGCGCACGGATGGGTTCCAGCAGCCTCCCGTAAAACTGACGCGTCTGTGCATCGTTGTAGCCGATCTCCGCGGGATCCATGGCCAGCGTTAGCACATTATCCGGGTTGAAGCCCAGGCTGGTATGTTCACCTGCTGAAAGACTGCGCGTGAAGAGACCGGCGACGATAAGCAATATGAATGCACTCGCCACCTGGACAACAACGAGGGCATTGCGAAACCTGTTGCTCCCGCCTGCGATACCGCGGCCTCCCTCTCGAAGCACGAAGTTGAGGTTGGTGCGCGCCATGCGAAGCGCCGGAACCAGACCCACCAGCACTCCCGCCAGTAGGGCTACTGCTGCGGAGAAAACAAAGACATGCCAGTCAAAGCCAAGATCGAATCGTATCGGCAAATCTGTCCGAAGATTGATTGAACTGAGCAGAGAACTTCCGCAGAAGCCTAGTCCCATACCGCCGATGCCGCCAAACAGCGCAAGCAGAATACTCTCCGTCAGCATTTGTCGAATCAGTCGTGAACGCCGCGCTCCGAGAGCCAACCTGACCACCATGTCCCGCTCTCGTACCGTAGCCCGCACCAATAGCAGATTTGCGACGTTCCCACACGCCAGCAACAGAACTAATCCAGCTAACCCCTGAAACATCGCTGCTATGCCGCCCAGCGTATTGCTCGGGTCAAAGCCGGCATTTCTCCCGACAGATAGCGGAAACGCATGTATATCTGCGCCATTCTCAGTGTCCGGATGGGCGGAGGCCAGTAGTCGCGCGATGATCGACAGTCGCGCGTCTGCGCTCTCACGGTTTACTCCCGTTTGTAAGCGGGCATACAGGCGCAGCCCACGATTCGAGTCCTTGTTAAAGTCGGTGATGGGCATATTCGTAATTGGTACCTCCATCGCCAGAGGCAAATATGCCTGGATCGCCAGTGCCGGGTTCACTCCTCGAAAACTACGCGGTGCAACACCGATGACCGTGAGCGGATGACCGTTTAACGCAACCCGCCGTCCAATCACATTCGGATCGCTTCCAAAATGCTGCCTCCAGTAGCCGTAGCTAATCACTATGAGAGGATCGGCTCCTGGCGTCACGCCTTCAGGAGCGCGAAAGAAACGGCCCATCAAGGGCCTTACGCCAAGGGAATCGAAGTAGTCGCCTGTCACGTAATCAGTCAAAATCCGGTCAGGCTTGCTTCCCGCCATGGTCAAACCATCGAGGCCATATCTATCCCCAATTACCTGGGAAAAGACACCGCGAGTCTGTTCGCGCAGAGCTCGATACTCCGGGACCGAGAGATTTGGCTGCCACTCATTCCCTTGCTGCCGAAAGCCGATCTCAACCATCTGGCTCTCGTCCTGTATATGGAGGGAACTGAACAGGAGACCGTTCACCACACTGAAAATCGCAGTGTTCGCGCCTATCCCGAGAGCCAGCGTCACGGTTGCGATCGCGGTGAATCCGGAACTGTACCAAAGCTGTCGAAATGCATACCGGAGGTCGCGCCCCAGGTTCTCAATCCACACAAGGCTGTTCATCTCTCAAGCCTCCCCTCGAACAACCACCGGGCTGCCACTGGATGTAGGCTCGGCGACATGCTGTCTCAGACCATCGATGCGCTGCAAGGATGGTAAAACGCGAATGTCATTCCACCAACGTTGCGATGTGACTGTTGCTGCTGCCGCTGAGCAGATCGCCCTCCCAATGACTGGGCACGGTCTTCAATCTCTGCAGGCCTCTCCCGAATGGAGATGGCATCGAGGATCTGACCGCGGGACTGTCCACCAGCTTGAGTGTGCCGTGAGTGGCGAATACACCGCCTGGACCGCAGATGCTGAATCAGCTCTTTTTTCAAGACTCCTCGTGCCTGGAGGAATAAGCTGCGGTAGATAGTTTCGTGAGACACGCGCATGCTCTCGTTGCTGGGATACCGTATCTTCAACCATCCCGAGATCTGTTCCGGTGACCAGTCCAGGATCAGTTTACTGGCAACGATCGTCCGCAGTTTTACATGGGTAGCAAGAAGGGTTTCATTGCGAAGTTTACTGCCACGAAGCTGAGGCGCTGCTGAGTTGTGAAAGTAATGGGAAAGTTAGGCAGCGATAGCGAAGAGCTTGGCGATGAACCGTGCTTCCGCAACAACGTCACCCTTTGCTACCCATCTGACTCGGCCCTTGCGGATCATGTTCTCGGTTTCTGTTCCTTCGAGAGTTCGCCAAGCACTTTGAAAGGAGCCGTAGCCTTTTGCCAACCAGGTCCGCTTTTTGACGGTTCGATGATCTTGTTCATTGACATGGTTGAGATACTTGCACTGGCGCAGACGAACTCGGCGGGGGAGAATCCCCTCGGCTTTCAAGGCTTCCACTGCAGCCGGATAGGCCGGGTTCTTATCCACGTTGATGACCCGCGGAATGGGATTGGAGGATGAGCTAAATACTTTCTCAAAGAAGCGTTGAGCCGCGGCTGTGTCGCGCTTCGCCGTCAGCAGAAAATCGATCGTCTGCCGGTCGAATCCACAGCCCCGTACAGATACTTGTCTTGCCCCTTAACCTTTATATAGGTCTCGT
>JBAVYX010000112.1:0-26754 GCA_049588475.1 Silvibacterium sp.
CTTCTGAGACGAAGGCGTTCTCATTCACCCACCGCACCAAGGTGTTTGCGGACGGCACGGTACGGAAGAACAATGCGTGACCTCAGGAGGACTGGCAGGGTCTCCGGGTGGCACCGGAGTAAGCGGACCTAATCATATCTATCCACCCGCCCACTAGGGGTAAACCCAAAACAGCGCAGCATCCCTACCGGAAAGAGGGATGGTTCGTCAGGATATGAGATGTGGTGCCGTAAGGGTGATAAATTCACGCGCCGTGATGATCTTAGTCTTCTTCCAAAACTTCGGAAAATGCCTGCTGTTTCCCGTGATCAGGTAATCGGCACCGGATTTGTCGGCGCATTCGAGGAAAGTGTTGTCGTCCGGATCACTGCATACGTCTAGGCGGCGCGACGGGGCGACGATATGGGCATTGTTCCTGATGAGCTGGAGCAATTGCAGGCGGAGCCCCTTGCGGATGCACAGCTCCGGGCGTGAAAGCACGTCTGCATACTCGTCCAGGATGGGTTGGGACACATAGAGGCGCGCGGGCTTCGTTGTGGCGAGTATTAGAGTTGTGCGCTGCAGGCTCTCTGGCTTGAGGGCGGCGGACACCAATACATTTGTGTCGATGACAAGGCGGAGCGGAAGCATCAGCGCTTCTTCTTTTGCGCCCTGGTCGCCTTGATTACCTGGTCGATCTGCCGGGAAGTGAGGGCATTGGTCCCGTTGCGCTCGGATTCCTCGCCGATGATGCGCAGCACGTCCGGTTCCGGGGCTGCCAGCTTGACATAGTCGCGGATGCTGAGGAGCACGGCTTTGGGGGTGCCGCGCTTCTCGATCACTAGCGAGCGGCGCTCGTCGTCCACGCGGTCAAGCAGCTTCCCGAAATTAGCCCGCGCGCTCCGCGCGGAAACTACGATGCTGCCGGTCTTGTCGGTCGTCGGGGTGCCCATAAACTCTCCACTTCAATAGTTTGAACTGTACAGTTTACCGGAGGGGCAGTCAATGGCGCGAAATGCGCCAGCCACTGGATTCCACTGGACGCGCCCGACCAGCTGAACCAGCTCCTATCAAGCGGGTCGAGGCGCAAGGCCCCAGGAATCGCGGCAACGCATTCAGGATCTTCCTCGAAACGAAGCAGATCGATGATTCCAACCTTCGCTCCGGAGTCTAGTCGGGCTCTCAAAGTTTCTGGCAGGATCTGCAACGGTTCAAGCAGGCGGCTCATGATGATGAGCTGCGTAAGCTTCAATGCAAAAAAGAGTACAAGCGGGACCCCGAATATCAGAACCACTAATGTAGCAACTGCGGAGATGTGTTGTGCCACTTGATCCAGTTTCCTCGCAAAGATAAAGCCACAGCTGATGTATACGCCAGCCCAAAGGGTAGCTCCTCCGGCGTCGTGGAGAAGGAATGCGGCGCGCGAGGCGCCCAGCATTCCGGCTAGCGGCGGGCAGATGCCATCCAGGCCCGGCACAAACTTGGCAATCAGCAAAAGCCTGAGGCCGTTTTTCGCAAACATCTCTTTGCCCCGGCGAATGCAATTCTGCTACAACGGCAACAATCTGCAGCAATGCGTCTGCAAATTCAGGAGCAGCGAGAAGAGTGCGCCCTCCGACAGAAAGAGGCACGCTTTTTTCATCGATACTTTTTGCGAACCAATGCAGGTCCACTCACCTGCTCCACCTTGAGGTTCACGTCGACCTCGACGGTGTCATCGCCCCGGCGGTTGTTGGGAATTCCGAAGTCCTTACGGTCGAAGGATAACGTCCCCTGAGCGTATCCTGATCCGACGTCCTGGTCGGCGATCACAAGATTCAGAGTCGCCGGCTTCGAAACGCCGCGCATGGTAAACATGCCGGTGACATCGAAGGTTGTTTTACCGGTCTGAACAACCTTGGTGGTTTTGAACGAAATCATGGGGCACTGCTCGACGTTAAGGAAGTCCTTGCTTTTTAGCTCCGCTTCCATCCCGCCGTTCACGCTCGCCGCCTGAATTTCGACGTCCAACACGCCCGACGTCGCGTCGCGCGATGAAAAGCTCAACGTTGCAGTCCATTTTTCGAAATTGCCCGTCGTCGGCTTTGATGACCGCACATTGAACCTGATGGAACTCTGAACTGGAGTGACTTGGAAGACAGGCACTTGCGCCCGGGACGGGAGAGACAACAATGCAGTCGTTATGAGACACATCAGAGGCAGTCGCATGACGAGAGTCTGGACGCGCGCTAAGTTCTTGTCAACCGATAAGCAGGCGTACGCTGGTTGATTCCCGTCGACCCGAAAGACGTGCAGGAGTGCATGCCCTGAGGGGCGAGATCAAAGCCTCGCAGAAGGAAACGCAAGTTTGAGATCCCGAACTGGGACCAGGCTACTCAGAAAAAGGTGCGAGAGGCGTTGCTTGTCTTGGCTTCGACTCTTCGGGTCGTTCTTTTCAGTTGCGTATGCAAGGCGTATGGAATTGTTGCTGCCGAGATTCTTGGCCGCTCTGGGTGCGAAGCGAGTTCGGGACGCGGACCTTGTGTCGGCATCGTGGAAGGGGTCTGTGCAGTTGAGAGAGACACGGAGCATAGGAGTAGGGAGAGATCAATGATGCGAATAGGTGAACTCCTGTAGGAGACGGATACCGAGGATGCAACAGAGCCAGATTCTATTGAGAAAATCGTACTTTTCGTTGTCTCGCGGGTGCGGTAGATTTTCGAATTATCAATTCAGTTTCAAGGTGATAGTCCGCACCCATGCGCCGTTTAAGCTTGAGCATCTTCTCTAACGCCTGAAAGGCTGTGATGCCCAGGCGTTCCCGAGGGACCTTAATAGTTGTAAGGGGCGGCCGGGCGAGGAAGGCAAAGGATATGTCATCAATGCCGACGATAGATACATCCTCCGGTATCTTAACGCCGGCCTCTTCGAGGGCGTTCATTGCTCCCACAGCAATAAGATCGCTTCCACAAAAAATCACTGTGGGAATCTCGTCGACTGAGAGGATGGCACGCACTGCTAAAGCGCCCGCGTCGATATGATAATCGACACTGGTGATGGGGAAGGGATGGATGCGGCGCCGCTTCAGCCCAGTCACCAGCGTCTGTTTTATGTTTACGGCCGTGCGGTTTGTTTCCGGACCGGCAATCACAGCAGCTCGATGATGGCCGAGCGCTACGATATGTTCGATTGCCTGCAGCACACCGCGCTGGTAATCAATGGAGATGTTGCTGACCAACCTCCCTGGGGAGCACAAGTTGCAGAAGACCACGCCGATGCCGGCATGAATCAATTCAGACGTCACGCTGTTGTCGATCGATGACGTCACAATGGCCACACCGCGAACGTCACTTTGCACCAACTTGCTGATCACAGAGCGGGTACGTTGCTCGATGTACTCGGTATTGCAAAGCAGGACATCGAACCCTTTGTCCCAGGCAGCAGCCTGAAACCCCCGGATGATTTCGGGGAAGTAAGGATTCGCAATCTCTGAAATCACCAGACCGAACAGATCGCTTCGACCGGTTGCCAGCCGTCTCGCGTGGACATTCTTGTAATAATTAAGCTCATTCACCACCTCGAGCACTCGCTTTTCCGTTTCAGCGGAAATGTAGTGAGTTTTATTGAGTACCCGTGACACGGTCGCGGGAGAGACTCCAGCACGTCTCGCCACTTCTTTCATTGTGTGGGCCATAGACTTCGTCCTGGTGGCGTCAACTCCTCAATCAGCCTCGGTATTGCCGGTAAGTTCGCAAGAACCGGGACGGCATTTTCCCCCGATTTTGATGCAGGAAATTATCCACGAACGTATCACGATCGAGTAGTCAAGGCCACGGTTAAGTCATTCACGAAATCAAAATTCCAAAAAGCGATCTGGTTGACAAGTGATAAGGCCATGTTTCAGACTTTCTGCAATCGGTTGCGGAAACCGGTTTCCTATCGGGCTTTTAGATTCCGCATTATGGCTAGTGACAACAAAGAGGTGCCGTATGTACAAAAAATCTTTCGGTTTTCCTTTCACTCCCCTCACTCAAGGCCAGTCCACAATCAGATACTTTCTCCGTTGCGCAGCATGCCTTGTCATACTGCTAGGCGCTTACAGCCTCAGCGCATTCGCGCAGGTGACTTCCGGCACAATTCTCGGTTCTGTTCAGGACACATCTGGGGCCATCGTTCCCGGGGCGACAATCACTGCTATTGCTCCCAATCTTGGTATTACCCGCACCGTGACCTCCAGTTCCAACGGCACCTTTGCCCTGTCGAACCTCCCTGCGGCCACCTACAGTCTGACGGTCCAGGCGACGGGGTTCGAGACCACCAAGAAAGATGGAGTGATTCTAAGCTCGGCCGATCGACTCAACGCCGGCATCTTCACGCTCAAAGTGGGAGCCCAGGTGACTACTGTGACCGTGACTGCCGATACAGGTCAGCTCCAGATTCAAGCCAACTCCGGCGAACGCTCAGACCTGATTACAGGAAAGCAGCTTAACGATATCGCGCTCAATGGTCGCAACGTACTCGACATCATTCGGGTCGTCCCGGGTGTTTCGGGAGTTGGGAATTTTGGTGTCTCCGGTACCGGCGGCGTCGATACCTATAGCATCAACGGAACCCGCACCAACCAACACGAATTTACCCTGGATGGGTCTTCAAACGTCGATACAGGTAACAACGGCGGGACCCAGGTGACCCTCAACACGGACGCCATCGCCGAGGTCAAAGTGCTTACCTCGAACTACCAGGCAGAGTTCGGCAAGGCGGGCGGCGGGTCCATCATCGTGACTTCGCGCGGCGGGACGAATGACTTTCACGGCAACGTGCATTACTTCCACCGCAATGAGGGAATGAATGCCAACGACTGGGTCAGCAACCACAATGGCACACCCAAGCCGCTTTATCGTTACAACACCGTCGGCTACCAGATCGGGGGGCCGATCAAGCGCAACAAACTCTTCTTCTTCTTCTCGAACGAGTTCTACCGCCAGCTGGTGCCGGGCGGGTTAGACCAGTACCGCACCCCATCACTGCTCGAGCGCCAGGGTGATTTTTCGCAGAGCGTCGATAGCGGCGGTAACGCGATCCAGATATTTGACCCGGTCACCGGCCTTCCGTTCGCGGGCAACAAGATTAATCCGACGGCGCTTACGCCCTCGGGGCAGGCAACATTTGCAGAAATTCAGAAGATTCTGGATCTCTATCCGACGCCCAACGTTTCCAACAACAACACCTACAACCGGCAGGATCCTCTCTCCTACTCGCATCCCCGTACCGAGTACATCGGGCGCGTGGATTACGTGATCACTTCTTCCGAGCGCATCTTCGCCCGCTATATCAATAATCAGGATACTCAGACAGGGCCAATGGGCTCGTTCGGTTTACAGTGCCTTGGATCGTTGCAGATTGCAGGAGGCTGCTCCAATAATCAGCCGGGATGGAACCTCTCCGTTGACCTGACCAGCACGCTGCGACCAACGCTGCTCAATGAGTTCACCATTGGACCCAGCGTGTACCACTCTCAGGTCGAAGGAGTTAACGGCAACATCACTGTCGGAGCAAACAACATCAACCTTCCGCTGCTCTTCCCGGTCACCCCGCAGACTTCGATCCCAGACCTGTCCTTCAACGGCAACGGACAGACCTATCCCTTTACCTATTTCGGTTCAACGCCCTGGCACCAGGCCACCACGACGATCGATATCAACGACAACCTGACCTGGAGTGCGCATAGCCACACGGTGAAGGTAGGGTTGTTCTATCAGCGTGCGCGCAAGGACCAGATCAGCTACGGCAACTCCAATGGCCAGTTCAGCTTTGACAGCTGCTCCACCAGTGCCACCGGCTGTCTCAGCGCGGGTGCACCCAACAGTGGATCTCCCTTTGCCAGCGCACTGCTCGGCACTTTCCTGAACTTCGATCAGTCGAGTGCCAGGCCAACCGGTTACTTTCGCTATAACCAGGTGGAGTTCTATGGCCAGGACACATGGCAAATCTCTCGCCGTTTAACCTTCGACTACGGTATGCGCTTCGTCTACATTCCGCCGCAGTACGATAAGAAGAACCAAATCGCTCTCTTTACGCCGTCCGCTTATAATCCGGCAGACGCGGTAACGATCGATACCAGTGGTAGCATCGTCCCCGGTACAGGCAATCGTCTCAACGGCATGACCTTTGCCAATAATGGCACCCTTCCGAGGGGCGGATGGAATAGCCGCGGCATCATGTTCGAACCCCGCATCGGCTTTGCGTATGATATCTCCGGGGAAGGCAAAGGAGTGCTGCGTGGCGGCTTCGGCATCTCGCACGACCGCGAGCAGGGCAACCTTGTCTTCAACACAGTGTTTGGCAATCCTGCGCTCGTCACAACGCCCACCGTCTTCAACAGCACTGTCGCCGACATTCCGACAGCAGCGCAGTCAAACTCCGGTGTGCTGAGCGGAATTTATGGCGCGGACATTAATGGCCAGGTGCCGACGGTCTACAGTTATAGCCTCGGCGTGCAGCAGCAGGTTGGCAGTGGTGTCACACTCGACATCGCTTACGTTGGAACCGTTGGCCGCTCCCTAGTAACTGCCCGCGACATAAACACCATCCCGTATGGCACGACGTTTACGCGCGCCGCTCAGGATCCCAGCCAATTCCCCGGTGGCGTAGTTCCAGCCGTCGAGCCCAACCTTCCTCCGGAGTACGCTGCTGCCGGTTACAGCTTCAGCGGCCGTTATGCCTACACACAGAATTTTCTCTCTCCTTTTAAGGGCTACGGTCAGATGGAGTACTACAGGTTCGATGGCACCGCCAACTACAACGCCCTCCAGGTCTCCGTGCAACGGCGATTTGCGCGCGGTCTCACCTTCGGAGGCGTTTACACATGGTCCAAAACCCTGACCACCTCCAGCGCCGACGAGAGCTTCGTCGATCCCTTCAATCCACGCCTCTACAGTTATGCCGTGGCCGACTACGACCGTAGGCACATCGCGGCCATCAACTATGTGTATGACGTCCCGAGCCTGACCCAGCACTTCGGCGGTCCCCACTGGCTAGGCTTCCTGACGGACAATTTCCAGCTCTCTGGCCTCGCAAATATACAGAGCGCCGTACCTGTCCGCAATGCGCTCTTTTCGCCGGCAAATCAGCTTACGGGCGGCTCGCAGTTTAGCAAAACGCCGCCCGCCTACGTGGGTGTAGACGGGCAGGGAAACCTATTGCTTCCAACCATCGGTCATCCCACCCTTGCCGCTCCAGGCAGCCTTCGTCAAGGCGCAATGGTCACATGGGATTCGTCCATCTTCAAGAACTTCCCTCTGGGAGAGGCTAGCAAAGGCCGTTATATCCAGCTTCGCGGCGAGTTCTTCAACATCCTCAATCATCCCAACTTCTTGACGCGTGATTACGGCGCCACCGTCACTCTACCCAGCTATAACGGGGACGGCACCTTTACGCCGCTCTCAATTGCAAAAGACACTAACTTCGGACAACCGACCGCAGCCTACAGTCCAACCGGTCCCGGTGGCCCGCGTGTCATTCAACTGGCGGCAAAGGTCTACTTCTAAAACGTACTTACAACCTGCCGGGCGGTCGCTCCAGCGAGGGGGGAGACAAGTGCATCTTGGATAGCGCCGGTATCGCTGGACAGATACTTGCTTGAGTTGACTTATGCGAAAAGCAACCCTTCCTTTCCTTGCGGTTTCATCCCTTCTGCTGGCGGCAAGCCATTTGCTTGCGCAAGAAGTGGAAGTGTATCGCACAACTCCAAATTTGAAAGAAGCATTGCATCGCGATGCGAGTCTGCATTTCAGCCCCACGACGGCAGATCATACATCCGATGTCGTGGTGATCGATGTAGATGCGCAACAGCGATTTCAATCCATCGATGGCTTTGGCGCTTCTCTGACTGACTCTTCGCGTGGCTATTGCAGGAGCAGCTTTCTTCCGTTGCGCGGCAGGAAGTGATGCACAAGCTATTTGATCCTGAGAAAGGCATTGGAGTCAGTTTTCTCCGCCAGCCGCTGGGCGCGTCTGATCTTGCGCGCAACCATTATAGTTATGACGATATGCCGCAAGGGCAGCGCGACACAGATCTTGCGCATTTCTCCATACAACATGATGAAGCTTATATCCTGCCTGTGATTCGTGAAGCTCTTCAGTTAAATCCGGCTATTTCCGTCATGGTGACTCCGTGGAGCCCTCCTGGATGGATGAAGACCCATGATTCGATGATCGGTGGCCAACTGCGTGATGATGCATTTGCCGCGTATGCCGCTTACCTTGTGAGGTCTGTTGAGGCGTATCAAAAAGCGGGCGTGCCGGTGAAGTATTTGTCCGTGCAAAACGAGCCGCTGTATGAGACGAAGAATTATCCGGGTACACTCATGCAGGGCAGCCAGCAGAAGAAATTTATCAGCTATCTTGGGCCTGCATTTGAAAAGGCCGGACTTGATACGAAAATCCTCGCCTATGACCATAACTGGGATCATCCTGAATATCCTGAAGAAGTCCTTTCTGATCCTGAAGCAAGCAGGTTCGTCGCGGGCACTGCCTTCCACTGTTATGGCGGGGACGTTGCAGCGCAAACCGAGGTCCATACTCGCTTCCCGGAAAAGGGGCTTTGGATGACTGAGTGCTCCGGGGGTACATGGCAGAAGGGAAATCTGCTTGCAGTGACGGCTCAACTCATCATTGAATCGATGCGCAACTGGGCGCAGTCTGTGGTGCTGTGGGGTATTGCACTGGATGAAAAGCATGGGCCTAACACTGGAGGCTGTGATACGTGCAGAGGATTCGTGACGATTGACCGCAGCGTGACTCCGCATCAAGTGATCTATACCGAAGACTACTATGCAGTTGGGCATGCCAGCCGGTTTGTGCATCCTGGAGCTACGCGCATTTATTCGTCGGATTTCGGGCGCAACGGATTGCAGACAGTTGCTATTCAAAATAAAGATGGATCCATCGCATTGATTGTGCTCAACAACATGAACAAAGATGAGGATTTTGAAATTCGCTGGAATGGAAAAATTGCCAGAGCGACGTTGTCTGGTGGATCGCTAGCTACCTATGTATGGAAATAGAAAGATTACCTTAGCAGAGCTAAGGTAACTCTGAACAACATGGGGGATTTGATTGCCAATGACGCTGCTAATTTGTGAACCTGCATACTGTATCGAATCTGTAGAGAGGAATTGAAAAAGGATGAACAAACCCTTTCTTTCGCGGCGCGAATTTATGCAGGCCACTGCTAGTGCCGCGGGCGCCTCGTTGATTGGAGGCTCTGTCCTTCTCGAAGCTGAACCTATTCCAACCTCACTGCAAACTGTTGCACCAAGTGACCGTACCCGATTTGGAATCGTCGGTGTCGGCATGGAAGGCTCCGGGCTGCTTTCAACCGCAATCCAGCTTCCTGGAGTCGAGTGCGTGGCTGCTGCCGATCTCTACGACGGCCGCCACGAGCTGGCAAAAGAAATCGTCGGCAAACCGATTCGGACGACGCGCCGTTATCAGGAATTGCTCGACGCCAAAGATATCGACGCTATTATCGTCGCCGTTCCCGATCACTGGCACAAACAGGTAGTGGTTGATGCCCTGGCTGCTGGTAAAGACGTGTACTGCGAGAAGCCGATGTCGCATAACCCTGCTGACGGATTGGCGATGGTCGCTGCCGCCAGGAAGACAGACCGCATTGTGCAGATCGGCGCGCAGCGCACAAGCTCCGTTCTTTGCGCGAAGGCAAAGGAGCTTTACAACAAAGGTGCGATTGGAGAACTGAACCTGGTAGAAGCGAGCTATGGCCGCAACGACCCAAACGGCGCGTGGGAATATCCTCCTCCTCCCAACCTGTCGCCGGAGAATCTGGATTGGGAAACATGGCAGGGAACAGCGCCCAAAAAACCGTTTGATCCTTATGCGTTCGCGCGCTGGCGTTGCTGGAAGGAGTATGGAACGGGAGTAGCCGGAGACCTGCTCGTTCACCTGATCAGCGGCATGCAGTTTGTCCTGGGTATCAATGAACCTCCCAGCCGCGTGTCGGCATTCGGAGGCATTTACCGGTGGAAGGACGGACGCAATATGCCAGACGTACATCCTGTGCTCTTTGAATATAACGGCATTCCGGTCTATATGCGCTTGTCGCTGGGGTGCGAGTCGACGGAAGTCACACGCTTCCAGGGACCCAAAGGTGCTATCGAACTCCGCGAATTCAGTGTCACCTATATTCCTCAAGCTGGAGTCGACCTTTCGCCAAGCTACTACTCCGCCTCTTTCCCGGCCAGCTTAAAAACTGCCTACATAAAGGAGTGGCATGAAAAAAATGATCCTGCTCCCGGACAGGAGCCGGCGCCGGAGACGATCACCTACAACGGAAATGATTATGACGATCTCAAGCCACACCTGTGGAAGTTCTTCCAGTCCGTGCGGTCGCGTCAACCGGTGGTGCAGGATGCTGTCTTTGGTCACAACGCAGCTTTGGCCTGTCATCTCGCGAACGAGTCCTACTTCCGCAAGACTCCGGTTTACTGGGACCCCTCTTCGCAGAAGATAAAGTCGCTCGGATGAGTCGTGAGACGAATATGGCAAGCCAAATCCTCCTCATGGCTTGCCATATTGAAAGAGTTCAAGCTAAGTGCTAAGGAGTTCTGGCTAGGTGAAATTACAAAAGTTCGCCCTCATTTCAGTCATCGCAACCATGTTTGTATATGCCACTGTGTGCTCCCATGCGGTGCCTTTCCGCTCTTCTTCCGCCGACGCTGCATCTGTCGCGCTCTTTCTGGGACGCTGGGACATAACGTTGAAGGCGCCAGACCATGAATATCCTTCGTGGCTGGAGATCCAGCAGGAAGATGGACAGCTGAAGGCGCGGATGGTTGGCCGATGGGGAAATGCGCGGCCTTTACCCAAGGTTGATATCTCGAACGGCACTCTTACTTTTGTTTCGCCCAAGGAAGAAGAAGACAGCAAGAGCGATATGGTGTTTACCGGCAAACGGATAGACAATACTCTCTCCGGAACGGTTAATGGCCCAGATGGAAAGACGTGGCAGTGGGTCGCTGAAAAAGCCCCTGCGCTTGAAAGAACGGATGCGCCGAAGTGGGGCAAGCCCATTCCGTTATTCAATGGAAAGGACCTGGCTGGCTGGAAGATGAGCAAGTCCGGTTCTCCCGAGTGGACGGTCGTCGATGGAAGCATTGTCAGTCCTGGACATGGAGCTGAACTGGTCAGCAGTGCGAAGCTCCAGGATTTCAAGTTGCATGTTGAATTCAATTGCGGCAAAGATTCCAACAGCGGTGTCTATCTGCGCGGCCGTTATGAAGTGCAGATTGAAACCGAATCTGAAGCGGAGCCGCCAAGCCATCATACCGGCGGAGTCTATGGTTTTCTGGCTCCATCGCCAGAGCTGCCGCGCTCCCCTGATGTGTGGCAGACGTTCGATATCACGCTGATTGGGCGCAGGGTCACAGTTGTGCAGAACGGCCAGACGATCATCGACAATAAGGAAATCCCCGGTATTACAGGCGGCGCAGTGGATAGCCACGAAGCATTGCCGGGACCGATCTATCTGCAGGGAAGTGAAAAGGGGCACGTCAAGTTTCGCAGCATTGTGGTCACGCCGGCAGAATAGAGAAGCATTCGATTGGAGAAACCTGAGCGTAGGTGCGCCGGGCTAACGCAGCCGTTTCACCGGAAATGTGGAGAAACGAATGACTCAATTTTTGCAAGATATACTCCGCCAGCCTGATGAGTTGCGGCGAGTGATCGAATATCTCCAAAAGGAGGGGCGGGAGCCACTTGACTTTGCTGCAAGCGCTATCCGGAGTGCGCGCCATG
The DNA here is from genome assembly GCA_049588475.1 of Silvibacterium sp. Lineage (GTDB taxonomy): Bacteria > Acidobacteriota > Terriglobia > Terriglobales > Acidobacteriaceae > Silvibacterium. The sequence goes on from JBAVYX010000112.1 coordinate 11,773, forward strand.
TCTACCTTACCGGAATCGGCGCCAGCTGGAATGCGGCGCTAACCGCAGGGGCGCTCTTTCACGCTGGGGGCCAGCCGGTATACATGTTGGACGCAGCAGAATTGCTGCTCTTCAGCAGCATTCCGCGCGGCGCGGTGATCGTCGCGCTCTCTCGCAGTGGCCGCAGTGTGGAAATTGTGCAGTTGCTGGTGAAAGCCCGTTCAGCAGGGGCGACCGTGATTGGGATAACGAATTTTGAAGATGGCCTACTGGCGCGTGAGGCCGATATCCCGGTTGTCATTCCGGTCAAAGCGGACCACGGCATCTCGGTCAGCACCTATTCGGCACTGGTTGTTACAGCTGCGGCCATGGCCAGTGCCACGGTCGGCTCCTTCGATGGAAACCTCGCAGCTGCACTCTCCCAGGGCATTGCAGAGGCGGGAGAGAAGATTTCCAGCTGGCAACAGCAGCTGGCTCATACATCATGGCTCGCGCCAGGCGCCTCGTATTACTTCCTTGCCCGCGGCCCCAGTCTGGGGAACGCATACGAGGCCGGCCTCCTTTGGGAGGAAGGAGCAAAATCACCGTCAACTGCAATAGGGACGAGCAGCTTTCGGCATGGACGGCAGGAGATGGTGACGAAGGATATCCGGTTCGCGATCTGGATCGATGGTGAACAGATGCGTGAGCAGGACCTGGCCGTGACGCGCGATTTACGTAAGGTAGGCGCCTCAGTGATGGTGATTGGTCACGGTCTGCCAAAGGATGCCGCCGACCTTGTCTTCCAGATCCCTCGGTTGCCTCCGAACTGGCAGTTTCTTATAGATATTTTTCCCGCGCAGCTTGCAGCCGAAAGCTTCGCGCGGCTCTGCGGCGTTGATTGTGATACGTTCCGCTTTGCGTCCTACATTGTGGAAGACGACCATGGCATTTTGCCCCAACGGAGTCGTGCCTTCATTGAGCGAGGCGCAGCACCTGGCGGAGGATGATTGAGCCATTATGACAATGATTGGCGCAATCGACATTGGCGGCACGAAGATCGCTGTCGGAATAGTGGATGAAAGCGGACGCGTCTTGTCCAGAACGGAATCTCTGTCCAGCGCGGTCGAAGACTATAACGATGGGCTTGCGCTCATTGCGATCATGTTGAAGAACATCGCGCGGACAGCAGGCGTGGACATTGCCGGTATCGGCATTGGGTCGACCGGTCCGGTGTATCCCTTCACCGGGCGTTTCGGCGACCTGGATTTTCTTCCCCGGTGGAGTGGCCAAAGTCTGGTCGATGATCTGGCGCGGGAGTTTCGTGTGCCGGTGGCGCTCGAAAACGACGCCGACGCGGCAGCTCTTGGGGAAGCGGGATGGGGCGCGGGCAAAAATATTTCGCGGCTCATCTATGTGACCATCGGAACAGGAATCGGTGGCGGGATCATTCTCGACGGGCAGCTCTACCGTGGCGTAGAGGGAGCGCATCCTGAAATCGGCCACCAGGTCATTGATGTCGCTGGGCCGCCCTGTTCCTGCGGGCTTCGAGGGTGCTTGGAGTCTCTAGCCGCCGGGCCAGCGATGGTGAATTGGATGAAGAGTCAACCGGAATATGCCAGTGGCGAAGATCTGACAGCGAAACGAATCTGTGAGCTTGCGCTCCTTGGGGACGCATTGGCGCTCCGCGTAGTGGAACGCGAGACGCTTTATCTCGGACTCGGTCTTGCGAACCTGGTAAACCTGTTTGCACCCGAGGCCATCATTTTGAGCGGCAGCGTTATGAAGAGCGCGAGCCTTTTTCTCGATGGTATCCGCGAGGTCATGCGCAAGGGTTGCCGGTTCGTTCCTCTCGAAAAAGTGGAGCTGACGCTGGCCTCGCTTGGAGAGGACACGAACCTGATCGGCGCGGCGCGAGCCTGGCATGAGCGCTTTGTTCAGGGACATGTCTTTCAATAAGCGCGGACCTGGTCGCAGCGAAGAGACCTCTCTGAGTCTGCGGGAAGGAATGAAATAGGGATCAAGTATTTATGACGAGAAATCGTTACATGGTCGGCCTGGTCCTGCTCACATTTTTTGTCATATCCTTCCTGACGAATGTTCTCGGGCCAATCGTGCCGGACATTATCAGCGACTTTCATGTCAGCCTGAGCGCCGCAGGTTTCCTGATCTTCGCCTTCTTCATCGCCTATGGATTCATGTCTATTCCCGCGGGATTTCTCGTGGAGCGCTTCACTGAAAAACCTGTAATGATTGCCGCCTTTGTTGCGGCGATGCTGGGATCGATGAGCTTCGCGCTCTTTCCCCGATACAATGTCGCGGTCGTCACATTGTTTGTCATTGGCGCTGGCATGGCGACTCTTCAGGTAGCCATCAATCCACTGCTGCGCGTCACCGGCGGAGAAGAGCACTTCGCCTTCAACGAGGTGCTGGCGCAGCTGCTTTTTGGCTGCGCCGCCTTTATCAGCCCGCTGATCTACTCGTATCTGGTCTTGAACCTGGAGCGCAGTTCGCAGAGATCGAATCCGCTGCTTCGGATGCTGCAACAACTCACTCCCACCGCGATGCCATGGGTTTCCCTATATTGGATATTCACCGCGGTTGCTTTCGCAATGGTTCTTTTTCTCAGCGCCTCGCGATTTCCCCGCGTTCAGCACAGTGCCGAAGAGCGGCCAGGCACATTCGTGATGTATGGCAGCCTGGTGCGGCGCCGCCTTGTGTGGGTGTATTTCCTTGCGATTTTTGCATATGTGGGCTGCGAACAAGGAACAGCTAACTGGATTTCACAGTTTCTTGGCCAATATCATCATTTCGATCCGCATACAACAGGCGCGCGTGCGGTCTCCTGGTTTTGGGGGTTGATGACAGTCGGCTGCCTGGCGGGCGTGCTGCTGTTGAAGCTATTCGACAGCCGGCGTGTATTGATCGGCGCCTCAACCGGCGCTCTCCTTTTTCTCTCGTTGGCTCTGTTCGGGACCGGAAAGATATCGGTGATTGCCTTTCCTCTGGTGGGCTTGTTTGCTTCCGTCATGTGGCCCATCCTGATTTCGCTCGCACTAAATTCTGTAGCAGAGTATCACGGCTCCTTCACTGGCATTCTCGCTACGGGGATCATGGGCGGCGCAGTGATTCCGGTCGTCATCGGACGCATCGGCGACTATCTGGGATTGAAGAGTGGATTGGCGCTTCTTTACCTGACCTTCGGTTTCGTTTTCAGCGTCGGCTTCTGGGCGAAACCACTGGTCAATAATGCAACCCTATGGTCAAAGAGGACAGATGTTTCCGCCACCGCTTGACGCAGCGAGCCTTGGTGAGCCAGAGACGGCACGTACAGGCGCTCGCTTTCGCTGACTTGAGCAACCTCTCCACAACCTTTCCCATTGACCTACTGAAGCAGTTGCGTCGGATGTGTTGCAGCTTTCAGGGTTGCTGGCTGGTGACGTGAAAGAATCGCGAAATGGGAACCCGACCCGCGATCTTCAAATGGCGGCAGACCGAACCCGGTCTCATACTGTGTGCGGTGGTATCTTCGCTATTCTCTCTCGCTGCGCGATGTTGAGGAGCTGCTGGAGGAGCGCGGTCTCTATGTCGAACAGAGGAAGAAGACGAGTGGGGCTCCGCGAACGCAGTGGTGAACTGGACCGGAGGCCATCGAGCTCTATCATGAGCCTGAGGACAAGAGCCGACTCATTCAGTCTCTCAAGTCCCATCTCTCAAGCCGTACATTGGGTGAACTGAAGGTCGAACCTCATTTCTGGTAGTTCGACAACACCTCGTTTAAGTCCAGAATGAAGCCCTCGACTGGGCCCGCGCCAGATACAGTATCGCCAGTCTCGATACGTGGCTTTTTGCCGGCCTCATAAACGTGAACTGATCGAGATTTCGGATCTACCAGCCAGGCGAGCTGCGCGCCATTGGCAATCCATTTCTCCATCTTCGTTTTTAGATCGAAAAGGTTGTCAGTCTCCGACCGCAGTTCCAGAACGAATGCGGGAACGAAGCTAAGAAAGTGCTTCTCGTCCTCACTGGTCAGCGTAGCAGCTTGCTCGGCCGTGATATATGCCGCATCGGGGCTGAGAGAAGAGCTGTCTGGAAGAAAGATTCCAGTACTCGAGTCGATGACATCACCGCGGCGGTGCTTCCTCAACCATGCCTTCAATTGATAGATGATTTCTGCATTGCCCTTGCCAGTGCCGTAACCAGCTGGTGCATTCACGACGATCACTCCTTCTTTCGTGCGTTCAAACTTAATGTCGGAGTTCGCCGCGCACAGGTCCTCGAACTCCTGATCGCTCAGCAGTGGCTCGAGGACCATCTTCCGAGGAACCTTGGGAATTTCGATACTTGTGCTCATATCGAGATTTTACGGCTTTTCGCTTGTCATGGAGTACAGCTTTTAATGGGGCCAGAAGGCTTTCCGTGTCAACTATTTCCGCTCTCGTATCTGATCGCAACGAGCCGATCAACCTTAAAGATCCCGATCGTCAGGAACAGGCGCTCGTCCCGCCACAGTTGCCGCACCTGTAGCAACTCGCATCGAATTGGATGTTTTTCCATTTTGTTTGAGGTAGGTCCACTCCGGGCCAATCCCTAGCATGAACTCTGCCTTTCGTGAGAGTGTCCACGGTTTTTTTGAACAGCAGGTCGGCAGGCAGACCAATAAAGAGAAGCAGACACACTGGCGCGAGACGCATAGAGATCTTCAGAATAAGTGAATACGCTGGTGCGCATCGAACCGACATTCTAGCCGCTACGTCGTGCGAGCTAGCCTGCGAGCCTCCCTAGCCTCGCGCAATATCTCCAACGCTTCCTTGATTACATAGAGTCCGATTGCCCCGCCTGCAACGAGATCGATGAACCGGAATCGCGTCAGGAGAATGACCAGACCGGAAAGTATGACCGTCACGTTCGCAATCACATCGACAGGCGTAAAGATCCATGTAGCTCTTAGATGCACCTCCCCGTCACGGTATTTGCCCAGCAGGTAGAGGACGGTTGCGTTCACGAGGAGCGAAATACTCGCTACTACCATCATGATCCCACTCTCTGGGGAACTGCCCAGCACGCCCCGACGAACCGCATCCAGCAGCACAGCAATCCCAAGGACCAGCAACACACTGCCACTCACAGTCGCCGCTCGTGCCTTGAACAATCTACCGCGTTTGACTGCGCTCAATGCGATTGCGTACGTCGCCGCATCCGCTAGCATGTCCAAAGAATCCGCAATCAAGCCGGTAGACTGCGCAACGATTCCTGCGACGAGACCCACGAGGAACATGATTGCGTTCAGAACCAATGCGAGCGACAGCATTCGCCTTTGGGCTTCCGATTCCACATTTGCGTTACATCCACAGCCCACAGTATTCCTCGCAACTCAATTCAATTTTGCCGCCATGCGGTCATTGACGGTATGGGGGTAGGATGGTCGGCTTTCCGGAACTTTCGACCGGCTTCCCGAATGTTCCGGAAAGCCGGTGATACGGCCAGAGTGCGCAGATTCAGGTGGACGAGTGCTATGACCTACAGGTCCAGGGCGAGAAGCCCAGCCAGGGATTTTTGGAAACGGGACACTAATGTAGCGACGACTTGAGCACCTCACCTGGCACAACACTCCGAGGCTGGCGTACCAGGCGAATAAAGTTTTGAACGAGCGGGTCTAATGGATTGGCTATGCGCCAAGCCAGGCCGATCTTCCATTTCGCTTCGTCCAGTCTCGTATCCAGCAGGCGGACATTCGGTACGTGCATTAAATTCGCCGAGCGAGGTACTAAACTTACCCCCACACCGCCTCGCACGAGATTGAGCACAGTAAATAATTCGTTAACTTCCTGAACGATACGGGGGTTGAATCCGGCAGCCCGGCAGGTTCGCACTAGGTGATCGACGTAGCTGGCGGAGACGCTGCGTGCGATAACGACAAAGGGCTCATTGCGAAGGCCGGCGAGTCCTTTGCGGTAAGGCATACCTTGTGGAATTGCTGCTACAAGCCTCTCGTCGAGGACCGGCACGGTGACCAGGTCAGGGCGTTCGATAGGCAGTCGCACGAAGCCGACATCGATGTCACCTTGTTCCAGCGCCTCGATCTGGCCGGGCGTGGGCATATCGCGCATGTACACCTGCACGGCTGGGAAGTGTTGACGGAATCGGGTCAGAATATCTGGCAAACCAGCAGCCAGGGAAGCGATACCGAAACCGATTCGCAGCAATCCGGCCCTGCCGTGCACCGCGAGGCGGGCCATCTCCTCCGCCATCTCGGCTTCACGCAACAAACCCTGCGCCCGGTCTCGCAAAATCTTGCCTGCCGGTGTAAGCGAAACGCGGCGGTATCCGCGCACCAGCAGTGGCCCTTCTACTTTAGCTTCCAATTTGTGGATCTGCTTGGTGAGCGCCGGCTGGCTGAGATGCAGTGCTTCTGCCGCATCGCCGAAGTGGAGATGGTGTGCAAGCACTAAGAAGGAGCGCAGTTCGGAGAGTTCGAGTGCCATTCCTATAAGTTATCAGAGGTGTGTCAACAATCTATTGGACAGAATCGTAAAACTTTTGCAGCCTAGTAATTAGGAGCATCTGCATGGGTTATCCAAAGAAGGTACTTAATGGCGCCGTGGTAAAACGGTCGAAATGGGCGCTGGCCATGCTCTTTCTGGTGGACGGCGTTGGTTTCGGAACCTGGGCGGCCCATGTCCCGGTATTCAAGCAGTTCCTTAATCTTGAAAACGGCACTCTCACTTTTGTACTGATCAGTCTCATCGTCGGCGCAATCATCACCATGCCGATAACGGGACAACTCATTGAGCATTACGGTAGCTGTCGCGTTCTTCGGGTCGCGGCTATCACCTATGTATTGACGGTCGCGTTTCTCGCGCAAGCCTCCGATCTCTTGTTCCTGATCCTTTTTGCTGGTTTGTATGGAGCCGCAAAGGGCGCATTCGATGTCGCAGTCAACGCTCAAGCCGTCACAGTAGAAAAGCAATATGGCGCGCCCATCATGAGTTTTTTTCAAGGCTGTTGGAGCGCCGGAGGGCTGCTCGGCGCTGGCGCTGCAAGCCTGATGCTCCAGCGCGGCGGTACTGCTCGACGCGACCTCTCGCTCACCGCAGGCATGCTCATCCTGTGCAGCCTCTGGGCGCTGCCCTCGCTTGTCTCTGAGATGGAAAGAAAAACAGCAAAGCCGCGCCGCAGCGCGAAGTTCCTTTGGCCTGATGCCGCGCTGTTGCGCCTTGCGGCCATCGCCTTCTTTGGATTGATGGCAGAGGGGGCGATTGGAGACTGGGCTTCCGTGTACCTGCATTCAAACGTCGGCGTCACCCTTTCGCTCGCGGCTGCTGGTTATGCCGCCTATGCCATTGCCATGGCTGCTGGAAGGTTTTCCGGCGATTGGCTGGCACTGCGTTTCAGCGGCAAGAACGTCCTGCATGCAAGTGGTCTTCTCATCGCCGCCGGTATGGGCTGCGCTCTTTTGGCCCCCTCCTGGTGGCCGGCTGTCGGCGGCCTGATGCTTACTGGCATCGGGATTGCGAATATCGTTCCTGTCATCTGGGGAGCGGCAGGCCGCGATACACGTATGGGAGCCGGTCCGGCGATTTCGACTGTCACAACCATCGGCTACTGCGGTTTCCTGACCGGCCCTCCGGTCATTGGCTCGCTTGCCGTTGTGGTTGGCTTACGCCCAGCAATGGCAGTCATCGCAGTCGCCGGGATCATAGTTGCCGCCGGACCGGTATTCTTCTCAGTGGAGTCCACCCAGCGAACGGAAGACGGGGAGGTTATAACCGTTTGAGCTCCGATATTTATCCCATTGCCCCATGGCTTCCCCCGATATCTCGCCTGTTGTGGCAGGCCGAGTCACGCATTATCAGAGGTCGCCCTGTTTCGGAATGCGCTTTGTGGCCGGCGCAGGTGGCAGGGGCTTTGCCCAGGGCTTTGCCCCCGCACCCCCAGGATTTATCGCTTGGTGCCTCTCCCGATGCTGGGCTCGCTGCAGGAAACGGATGAAAGGGGGATGCCGGATCAGCAGGGTGACAGACAGGGTGAAGCGGAGAACCATGGCGAACCTCTCATGCAAACTATTTGATTCGACTCGTATAAACGTCTCGAACTCATTTTAGAAAACCACATAGAATAAACAGGCGAGATCGTGGCGCGGTTCGATTGCCGGTTCACGCGTGACCTATGCCTATTCGGTCCATTTCTTCGAGCCTACGTGTTGCGCTTCCCATTCGTACAAAGCCGATCCGTGAGCAGGAGTTTCCGTAACTTGGAGTGTCAAGTGTTACCAACAGGCCGAGTCACTCATTTGACAGGGTTCGCGGGGGTTTGTCGGCAATACGGACATTTCGACCCGGCTCCCGAAATTTCCGTATTGCCGGTAATACACCAACAATCGACACCGTAAGCGCCATCAGAATGCGGCGTAGCTAATTACCGAATTACTGTGTCATCGCGATCTCAATCTTACGCACAATGTCATGCCGCTTGGCATCCCCGCATTTCGTTAGCGCCTCATCATCGCACACCCGCTCAATCGTGGTGACCGGATTCTCCATCGTCGCGCTTACAAGATGCCCATCTGCCAGGCTCACCGTCATTTCGACGATAAATGTCTCCAGGCCCACGCCTGCTGTGTACTTGCCATTGGCATCCTTCACTATTTGAACCCAGTTATTCGTGCCTGCCCCCACGGGCTCCCGCATCCACGCAGTTTTCAGCGGTAGTGCCGAGTTGTCCGGCGGCACGTGCTTCACTTCCACTATGGCGGTCCCCGCAACAGCATCCACCGACTTCAGTGTTATGTCGAAGTCAATCGCATCTTCGCCCACCAGTACGTGGGTTCCATCCGCCCACGACGACGGCGGCATAGGGTTCCTGAAATAAACATGATCCCCGGCTTTCTTCAGCACGCCCAGTTTATTTGCCAGCCACAGGTCCGCGTAGAAGGTCATCATGTCGGTTACCGGCCCAATCATCTTCGGGTCCACCCTTGTGAGATCCGGGGCGGAAGGCATCTGTTCAGGATCGAGCGTCAGCCTCTGCCGATAGTCCGCAGCTGACACCGTCAAGGGTACCGGCTGCCCGCCGCTCGTCATGTGTGTCCACTGGTACTCCTCGAAGAACTGCCCCACCGCATTTTTCTTTACAAGGCCCTCCGCATTGATCTCGTAGTGCCAGGTCTCGTTGATGCCTTTCATGTGATAGACCAGCCTCTCGCCATCCCGGTACTGCCGGTGCAACGGACTCGTCGATGCGGAGGCCGCCTGTGCGCTTGAAAACGAAGGCGATCCGATTGACACCAAAGCAAATGCGGACAGCAGCACAGGAAAGCTGATAGACCAAAATCGGTTAATCAAATTGCCTCCGAACGAATTGGGACGCTAGTTTAGTGAGTGATTGAATTCTGAATATGGGGAATGGGAACAAATTATCGAGAGCGATTTCGCCTGTCAAGAAGGAAGCGCTATTACAGCACAAGTGGGTTGTGACAGATGGCGATGTGTGTAACCAACTCGGGGTTCTGGTCGGTATGTCGGCATTACGGACATTTCAACTCGAAACTTCTGGAAAGCCGGTAAACCGCCCAGAGCAAGACGCTCGAATTGGCACGCGGGTCGGGCGTTCTCTAACTACCTACATTCCACGCGATTATCATGTGAGGCGATGATTTGCCACGTACCGCCGCGCTTGAGCCACGTATCGGTCCAAACCTGGCACACCTTTGCGTTCGGCTGGGACTTGTCTTTGCCGACAGCATGTTCGCTGCCATAAACAACGGCAACACTGTCCCCGAAGAAATGCACTTTAGCCTCATCAAGTCCGCAATCATAAGCGGTGCGTGCTCCCCTCTCGTCTTTTAGTTCATCGGCCTTCGTGAAGCGCACACCGTTCGTTGACGTGCCTTGGAAGTCGTCGGCAAGGAGACTGGAGACGACGCCGTTATCGACACATAGACCCTCAGCCCACTTGCGTTCCATCTCGATAATGTATTTCGCAGTCTTATCATCCGCCGACGCCCAGTGACTCTGCTGTGCATGCGCCCGAACAAGCAAAAGCGTCGCCGCGATTGCCACCGCGAAGTTTCGTAAATGCATTTCTCGCATGGCGAAAGCCTACACGACGCTCCGATGTGGCGTGTATAACTGCGCATTCAATTGTTTTGGTAGGTTTGTCGGAGATCCGGACATTTCGACACGGCTCCCCGAAACTTCCGGTTTGCCGGTCATTCGGGAGTAGCGCGATCGGTCCCGCAAGCCGACTCATAAGGGCTAATCATGAATCCATGAACGGACGAGAGAATTACAACGCCAACGTCCGAGCGGTCCTCATCCAACGGTCGTTCTTCCAATCGTCTCGCGGATCGGCCGCTGTACGGGCAAACGTCCAAAGCCGGAGGCGCTCCGCATCGACCTCGGCAAGATCAGCAACGCGGCGAACCAGCTCAATCGGATCACGATGAAGCCTTGTTTCGCAATTCATTAGGTGCTGCACGGGATCGTATGCGCGATCACCAACGAATGGTTTTGGGTCGATCACTAGCCAAGGCTCTCGTTGAGACCGCAGGACGTTTCCGGCATGAAGGTCGGTGGCCAGAAGCACATCCGTTAAGGCGGGTCTGGCAAGTTCTTCAAAGACGCACAAACCTTCATTCACCAGTTCTGCATCCGGCCAGAGATGTCTTTGTGCGATGGTTTCGCCGGACCAGAGTTCGACCATTAGCGACAGGGGGCGAAAACCCGGGAGATCGGATGCGCTCCGTGTGTGGTTCCAAATTCTCCTAAGCAGACTAGCGACAACTTCGTCCTGTCGTATCTCCGGTTCAGAATGAAGAGTAGTTCCCGGCAGACAACGCTCCAGCAACATCGCACCTGATTCTAGGTCGGCCTCCAGCAATTTGACGGTGCTGTTCCCGTCCCAAGAGCGGAGGCCAAGGATTTCATCCTGCCCCTCCATATGCGGCATCGCGAGCTTCAACACTGCTGACTCGCCATTGGCCCGCGTCGCCGGCGCGACCCATGAGCAGGAGCCAGCGTGGTCAAAGGGATCGCCAAAGCGCAGCGACCATTGCACTTCTAGCTGTCTAAGCAGAAACGGCAGACGGCTCATCCACGCCTTCCGTTCGAGGCTTTTTTCGCAATTCAGAACGAGTTGTTGCGGAATTCTCATACGTCGAGGCTTAGAAACCACTTGATTCAAGTGTGAGTATCTTTTGACATGGCTCGAATTTCGTCTGGTTAAGGCTGCTGATCCACAGATTAGTCCCGGAAATAGCGCTTGCGTTGAGTGATGTCCGTATCGTCGGCTAACCGAGAGTTACGCTGACTCCATCCATCTTTACCGAGCAGTATCTTGTACCGTGACTTCACATCGCGCAGAGAATAGATGCCGCGACGTCCACGCTGTCTCCTTGACAAGTTCGCTGCGACTTCACTCCGGAATCCTAAAGTCGTAGACCCTTCCCGAAGCGGCGCCACCTGATCGGGCTCCGCCTGTGGAACCGCCGGCCATAGTTGACTGCTGGCCGGTACCCATGAAGAAGGCGTATTCTCCCGGCTTCATGTCCGCGGCGAGTTTGAGCTTGTACGTCCTGATTCCAACATGCTCCGCGGTGAAAGCGATCTCCTTGTCGCGCTTGACGCCCGATTTGCCGCCGGTGATGCCACCGAAGCTTCCTATCTGGAACTCCCGGCGGTCGCCTTTCTTTTCGAGGCTGATCAGTGTGAAGTCGGCGGCGCTGGCGCCATCAGGGACGTAGATGTAAAAGACGGGCAGATGGTCGCTGACGACGTTTTTGGATTGCGGACCGTCGAGATACGCGTCCCAGTGTTCACTTCGCATGCCGTAGGTAAACATGCTGCCGGTCTTGCCGCCCACCTTTGCCTGACTGATGACCTGTCCCTCGATGCGGGTGAACGCGGAGCCATTCTTCCAGTAGACGCCGATCTCTGGGGGCGGGAGGTTGGGGTCGTTCGACATGGGCGCGGCCGCTAAGACGACGGGGCCGGCAGGTGGCGCAGGATTGATCATCACCTTGATGACGTCATCGGAGACCTTGGCCGCCTTGAGTTCCTTCAGACCGTTGACGCTGGTGTCGAACTGCAGGGTTCCTCCTGCACTGGCGGCGCGGATTTTGGCGATGATGACGTCGTCGGAGAGGCCCAGGCCCACCATGTCGATGACGTCCTGGTTGGTGATCCTCGTGGAGAGTTGCTGGCTCCACGAAGAAAGAGCGAGAAACAGAACTGTTGCCAGAACGGTCTGCCGTCTCATGAGCCCCCCTCGCCTTTGCCTGAGGTTGCGTCCTAATTGCGGCCCCTGAATGTGGACGTTAGAAATCTAGCATGACGAGAAGATGTGGGCCACCGGCCTATGACCCGTTCATCAGGAGTAATGCCGGCAATTTGCGCGCAATCCCGTCAGGGTCTAACTGTATCGTCGGCTTTCCGGACATCTCGACCTCGGTTCCCCGAAACCTCTGAGTACCGCATTCGACCTAGTAACTTTCAAACCCTAGATTCGATGTCCAGCATCTCGTCTTCTGAATAATTCACGAGAAACCTTCCATGGGTTCGAAGACCTTTCTCGATGGCAATAACGCCAAGAATGGCGCGAACATTATTTGGGGTTTTGGCCTGCAATACTTCTGTGGTGCCGATCTTCGCAAGTTCCCTGATTGCGTGGAAGTAGTCATCAGCGATCCATTGCGGAACGTCCAGGTTCTTGCCTTCCCCGCGAGCCAGTTCGATGATCGCGACAATCGCGTAGGTGTTCCAATCAAGCACGCCTCGTTTTCGATAATTTCTGACGAGAAATGGAATTGCCGCGAATGAAGCTTCACCAACGTCCCCTTGATGATGGAGTTCCTCCCAAAGCTCCCGCCAGACCTCTGTAGTATCGGTGTCCGTCTCGAGTCTTCTGAGCAATGGCCGTGGATCGAGCGGAGTTCTGTAACCGCCGGTCAGATTGGACCAGCGAGCGTCTTCAAGGGTGATCATGTGCAACGAAATATACCAGCTACTGGGTACCTAGCGTATGGTCGGCAATACGGACATTTCGACCCGGCTCCCCCGAAGGCTCCGGTTAGCCGGTTAACCGCCTATGATGACCGGAGATCGCACGCGCCGCCCCTTTAAGGTTTCAACCTCTAGCTGACTAGGGTTGGATTTCCAGCCGCCCTCTTTGGCTCGCTGGAGCAGTTGGTCTAGTTGAAGACGTACCTTTTCAACGCGGTTGAAAAATCCGATTGACACATTTAAACCGCTCAGTAAAATCGACCGTTGCTGCTGTTCGTCGCCTGCAACGTGTTCCCCCCAACACTTCCGAATTTACGGACTTGGTATTCAACCTAGGAGGATCTCCATGCATAAGGCTGGCTGTGCACTCGTGAAAAGTATCCTTGTCGTCGGCGCATTTGTACTTGCATCCATGCCGGTCTTGGCGCAACGTATCTCTGCGGACACCGTTAGAAACGGTCACTTCCCTGAAGCGCTTCGCGGCCACTTCGACGGACGCCCCGACAAGTCCATCCATCGTCTGTCGACCCCCGGCGGTAAGGCCGCCGCCGCTACGCTCGCAAGGCACGGCGAGCCGCCGCGACCGATTGTCTCGCCCTTCTTTCACACGAGCTCGCGCAGCGGCTCCATCAACTACGGCTTTGTGGTCGGCCCAAATCCTTTCTCCGACGATAATGATCACAAGGGCACTTCCGTCAAGACCTTCATCGTTCCCGTCGTCATCAAGGTTCACCAGGTCGCGACCGACTTCTCCGTGGATGCTAACAATAACCTGATCCTTACCGGAATCAAGGATCAGGACGCGACCTACGACCCCACCACGCCAGCTCCCGCCTGCCTTGGCCCAAAGAACAACGTTCCCTTCACCCTCGCCGTCCAATCGCCTATCTTTGAGAATCACCACTGGATCTGGGGCGGTACTGACCTGGGTGACGCGCAATACGACGAAGCATTTCAGCGTGCCAACTTCTGGAATGCCACAGGCGAGGACCCCGGCAGGTACGGTCTCCACCTCCACACACAGACGCTCCCCCCGCTCGTAATCGATTTCCCCAAGGGCAGCGGCATCGGCCTTCCCAAGTCCAGCTCGATGTTCAACTATTCCAACTGCGCGCCCACTGTCCTGGTTGACTTCAACCTCTTCGACGAGTACCTCGGCTATATCGCGATTCCACAGATGGCAGCCGCCTACGGCGTCAACTCCGGCAACTTCCCGATATTCATCGCCGGGAACGTGCTCTGGGGCGCTGTAATCGGCCAGCTTCCCTATTACGAACCTGAGGCCGCCGGCTATCATAGCTTCAGCGACGTCGACCCGGCCCAGACCTACGGAGTCACCCAGTTCGGCGACGAGAACTTCTTTACCTGGCCTGACGCCGTCCCGCTCTCCCATGAAGTCGGCGAATGGATAAATGATCCCACAGGCTCCAACTACGTCCAGCTCTACAACGTCGTCGCCGCCTCAAGCCCCAAGGGGCCCGTCGCCTGCCAAGGTAACTACGAAGTCGGAGACATCCTGGCCGGCTTCTTCATGCCGCCGGTCACCGGTAAAAACGGCTACACCTACACCCTCCAGGAGCTGGCCTTCTTCTCCTACTTCTACGGAGGCCCCTCATTCGCGGCTAACGGCTGGTACTCCAACAACAACACCCTCACCACCGACGCCGGCGCCGCCTGCAGTCTCTTCTGAACCGTCGCTCTTCGCCGCCTCAGCTCCGGGATTCCCGCCCCACGGGCATCCCGGCCTCCGGTCATTGAGGGTTGGCTGGGATGGGCCAGCGTCCAGAATCAAAACCACGCAAGTCTGGCTTCCTCACGCCGTGCTAAAGAGTCTCATTTACACGCGGGCATCATTGTAGCCGTGTGGTCGGCAATACGGACATTTCGACCCGGCTCCCCGAAACTACTGGCATGGTCCGCCGCCTAGACCCCTGGAGGGTGTAAAGGTGTAGACAGGAGGCGTCCCATGGAGATTCACACGATCGGCATTGATTTAGCCAAGACCATTTTTCACCTTGTAGGT
>JBAVYX010000113.1:0-6602 GCA_049588475.1 Silvibacterium sp.
CCGCCCATCCTCGTCACTGGCATTGCGTGACTGCTAGGGTCTGCACCGTGATCGAGAAACTGCTGGACAGGACATAGGCTTGCGTCTTCAACTCGGACGGGTTGCAGTCGGTCACGCCCCCGGACGAAGGCACGAACGCCTGACCGTCGATCACGTATGCCGCAAGAGGCGCGCTCTGCACAAGCGTTACTCCCCCTGAAGAGTACATCCCGATATACGGCCCTCCCGCCGGAAGCACCAGCGAATAATCCGCGCAATCCGTACCTGTTGGGCACGAGGTTGCGGGAGCCGTTTCTATAGCAAGGGTCGCGGACGTTTGCGTCGCGGTGGGCAGCAACGGGATGGTAAATGTCGTTCCGCTTACTGCGTCCATTTCGAGCGCGCTCAGCGCAATGTCTGCCACCGTGCCTGCACCGGAGCTGTTTTGCGAAGTCACGATGCCGGAAAACGTCGCCGCGCCCTGTGTTCCCACGCCCGTGCCCGGGTAGAGAACAACATTACCCGTGGTCTGGCCATTCGCAACGCCCGTAACAATCGAGGGCTGATATGCGACACCGCTGGCATTTACTCCCACAAAGACAACGTCATAAGCACCTGCCGGAATGGGGCAGAAGACGAATGAGCCATCCGTCCCCGCCATCGTCGCCATCACCACCCGGTCCACGCCCGTCGAATCTTTCTGCTCCAGCGCTACCAGCACCTGGCCATCAACAGGATTGCCCGTTACCTTGTCGAGCACTTTTCCATTGATGGAAGTTGAGGTGGTGCTCACTTCGCCGGCGTGCAGCACCGGCTTCAGCCTGTATTGTCCATTTCCCTCGCGCACAATGGATTCGCAGGTATTGAAATCAATGTCCAGGTCCTCGGTCTGGCCCGCGGCAATGTTGAAACCGCCAGATGCAATCTGCCCGGAGGGAATCTTCAACCCCGTCTTCGACTCGCTCGAAAGCAGCAGCGGATGCACGCTGCTGTCAGCCGACAGGACGACGCAGTTCGCAGAGCCGTCGCAGAGGTTATTGGCAACATTCGTACTGTTGTCAGCAAGAATCAATCGGATCTGCTGATATTTGCCTGCCTGCAGCTGCTGAGCGTCGCCCAACGTGGCGAGAAAACACTGATTGTTGGCCTGCCCCAGAAGATCAATCTGCTTTGGCTGGGCAGCGAGCGACGGCGTAAGGTCCGTCCAGCCTGAATCGTTATCACCGGCCGTTGAGCTGACATTCGCCTGAACGTCGGTAATGGTTATGTAGACATGAGCAAAGGGTCCATCAGGACCGGCGCAGGTGGCTGGATCGCTGATGCTGACCGTAGCCATTCCCATGCTGCTGCCAGTCCCACTGCTGGTGCCAGTCCCGCTGCCAGTGCCAGTCCCGCTGCCAGAAGTTGTTGCCGGGGTGGTTCCGCAGGCAATCGCCATCAACCCCGCAATCAACACGCCACCGAATAAAAGTACTACCCAAAACTTCTTCGTTTTCATATCGTTAAGCGCATGCCAAGTAAATGCATGTGCTCTGCCTCCTGTTGGTCTATCTCACACGTAGGGGTCACCGAAGGCAGTAGGAACGATAAGAACACAATTCCGTAGACAAGGTTGCCATCAGTATGGCTTTTTGGTTCGATCAACTGTCTATCTGACAACCTCCGGCATGAAGGCTTCGCAGCAAAGTCATTGGCAACAGTTTGGCCTTGACTTCTTTGCTCACTCCCAGCGCTTCTGCAGTCGGCTGGAACGGCGTCGGATCGTGGAGGTCAGCATCCGTAGTCTCTCTCGCAAATCGTCTATGCGGTGAGAAGCGGACGCTTACGCTGCGGCGACCGGCCCGGTATTATCTGCGGCAACTACAGCGCGAGGATGTTCCGATTCGCTCCGATATTCTGTCGATTTGTCTCGAGGAAGAAAATTCGCGGATTTTGATTTGTTCCGCGGAGCGTTCGGATGGAGTTAAAACTTAGGCTACTATTGTGCGCCCTTGTACTCTTCGAGCCACGCCATCTGAATGGCTTCGAGTTTTGACTCGTTGGATTTTGCAGCGTCGTCGGAGAAGCCGTCCAGTTGGGTTACGTAGCGGTGCAGGTCGGTAAAGCGGACAGTGAGCGGATCGAGGTCGGGGAATTTCTCCTGTAGCTGAATGCCGATTTCTTCTGAGTCGTTCCAGGTGATTTCACGGGCCATGGCGGGGCTCTCCTCTACTTGCTTTCTGCGAGCGACAAAGGCTTGCCTTCAGAAACATAGTTGCGGTTCCACTTGGGAATTTCCACGATATAGGTACCGGGTCCGGTGATAACGGCCTGGCAGCCGAGACGGGAGTTGAGCTGCTGATCGGCTGCCATGTCGAGGCGGTCAAGTTCGTCATCTTCGGGTTCGCTGATCTTTCCCGTGCCGCCCTTGGTCCATATATGGCAGGTGGTGCAGGCGCAGACGCCCCCACAGGCGTGGTCGAGGAAGATGGTGTAGTTCTCGGCAACGTCGAGAAACGACATGGGCTTGCCGTGATGCTCGTAGGGCATGGTGCCGTATTCGAATTCGACGGTGCGGCCTTCAGGCTGGAAGGTGACGCGCACCATGTTCGGGCCGGGCGGCTTGCTGAGGTCGATTTCCTGATGTTTCTGATCGTTCATTCCTAGTCTCTATGTTCTGCTAACGAGCTTTTTACTTTATTTCCGCCGGGGCGAATGGGTGGGGCGCGATCGGGCCCTCTCCTAGTTTCTCACCCGCAGACTCCATGGTGTGGCCCTGGATGGCGCTGGAGACGGCAGAATCCATCATGAGCTCGGCGAAGCGGCGAGTGGCCTTGTCCAAGGCTTCAGTAGCGGCGCGCAGAGCCTGCAGGTCGTCGCCTTCCTTGAGTACGCTAAGTTCTTCGGAGATCAGAGCAATTTGTGCGCGCTCATCGTCGGTCAGCTGGTGCCATGCTGGGTTGGCGTGCGCCTTTTCTATCGCAGCGAGAATGGTTCCGGCTTCGTTGCGCGCTTCGATGAGCTGGCGCTGGTGGAAATCCTGCTCGGCATAGTCAAAGGAGTCGAGGATCATGGTTTCGACCTGCTCGTCAGTGAGGCCATAGGTCGGTTTGACTTCGATCTCGGCTTCCTTACCGCTTCTTTGTTCCCGCGCGGACACGTGCAGGATTCCATTTGCGTCGATGAGGAACCTGACTTCGATACGCGGCAGGCCGGCGGACATGGGCGGAATACCTTTGAGGTCGAAGCGGGCCAAAGAGCGGCAATCCTTCGCCATCTCACGCTCGCCCTGGACAACGTGGATGGCCACATTGGCCTGTCCATCAACGCCGGTAGTGAAGTGTTCGGTGGCTGAGGCGGGGATGGTCGAATTGCGCTGGATGATTTTGGCGACGACTCCGCCGAGGGCTTCGATGCCAAGCGAAAGAGGAGTCACGTCGAGGAGCAGCATGTCCTCTGTGGCCGCGGAGCCGCCTTCGAGAATGTGCGCCTGCACGGCTGCGCCCAGGGCGACGACTTCGTCGGGATTCAGTTCCGTGTGCGGCTTTTTGCCGCGCTCGCCAAGATGGAAGATCTGATCAGTGAGGCGGCGGACAAGAGGGATGCGCGTGGAACCGCCGACGAGGACGACTTCATCGATCTGCCCGGGCGTGAGACTGGCGTCCTTGAGGGCTTGCACGCAGGGGCCGAGAGTGCGGTCGAGCACCGGCTGGATGATCTGTTCGAACTGCTCGCGAGTGATCTCGCGCCGGTAGGACTGGCCGTCCGGCAATGTTACGTCGAGACGCGATACATCAGAAGTCGACAGCGCAATCTTGGCTTCGATGACGGCCTTGCGGATGGCCTGGACGACTGCGGGGTCGGTGCGAAGGTCGAGATTTTGTTCGCCATGGATGTCGTCGAGGGCGATAGCGATGAGCAGGTTGTCGATGTCGTCGCCGCCAAGATGCGTGTCTCCATTGGTGGCGATGACTTCGAAGATGCCGTCCTGCAGCTTGAGGATAGAGATATCGAAGGTTCCGCCGCCGAGGTCGTAGACGGCGACGATGCCTTCCTTCTGGCGATCAAGTCCGTAGGCCAGAGCGGCCGCTGTCGGCTCGTTGACTAGGCGCAGGATTTCGAGTCCGGCAATGCGACCTGCGTCTTTGGTGGCCTGGCGCTGGGCGTCGTTGAAATAGGCCGGAACGGTGACGACTGCTTTCGTTACCGGCGCGCCGAAGTAGCGTTCAGCGTTTTTCTTCAACTGGCGCAGGATGTAGGCGGAGATTTCAGGCGGCGTGTATTGCTGCGGGCCAATCTGCAGGCGGAGGACTTCGCCGGGCTGAATGTCCGGCGCGAGGTGGAAAGGAAAGAGCTTCAGCTCTTCCTGGACGTCTTCAACGCCGCGGCCCATGAGGCGTTTGGCGGAATAGATGACGCGGTCGGGCGTCCGGGCGAGATAGGGATATGCGGGATAGCCGACCATCACTTTCTTGGGGTCGGGAATGGCGACGACCGAGGGCACCAGGTTGAGACCGTCTTCGCCAGGTACGACGACCGGATAATCGCCCTGCATGAAGGCGACGAGCGAGTTAGTGGTGCCGAGATCGATTCCGACAATGCGGGTTTCTGCCATATTTCTTCGATGCTTTCTAAGTCTCCAGCGCTTCGTTCACGTCGCGCACAAGGTTGCGAATGTAGCGGCGGCGGTCGAGGAGCGCAACCGTTTCATCCATGATTTTAGTTGTGTCCGAGTTGTCGTCGATGGCCGCGTCCCATCGTTTCCACAGAGTCTGCAAGTTGGAGTCGACAGCGCCAAGCTGCGATTCAAACTCGATGCGTGCTTTTTCGAGATCAGCGCGTAGAGCGGGATCGTCTTCGCCCGTCTTGCGGTTCATGCTCATCTCCTCAAGCTGCATGTTCAGCTCGAAGACCTCTTCCAGCAGATCAGCGGGCACGCGCGATTCCTTCGAAGTGCCATCGTCGCTCTTCCCTGTTTCGAGGACAATGCCTTCGAGCTTGAGCAGGTATTCCGTGCGGGCGACGGGGTTCTTCAGCGTGCGGTAGGCGTCGTTGAGGAGCGAGGTTTGGTCGAGGCTCCACTGTTGTTCCTGCGGAGTGGCCTGCGCGTAGAGATCGGGATGCAGTTTGCGGCTGAGGCGGTAGAAGCTACGCTCGAGTGCGGGGAGATCGATGTTCAGCTTGCGCGGGAGGCCGAAGACAGCAAAGTAGTCCACGCCGTCCAATGGCGCCTGCACCTCGCCACATCGGGGACAGAAAGGCTGGGCGGCGGGCAGGGAGGCACCGCACGACCAGCAGGCCGCGGTCACGGATTGGGGCTCAGCTGTCTGCATCGAAGACGGAGTCCGCGCGTGCGGCTAGCACTAGGCGGAAAAAGATGAGCCACAGCCGCAGGACTTGGTCGAGTGCGGATTGATAAAGTTGAAGCCCTGGCGCATGAGCGTCTCTTCATAGTCGAGAACCATGCCGTGCAGGTAGATGAACGACTTGGGGTCGACAAAGACGCGCACATCGTCGAACTGATAGATACGGTCTCGCTCGCGCGGCTGCGAGTCAAAGCGGATATTGTAGGAAAGACCGGAGCAGCCGCCCCCCGTGATGCCGAGACGCAGGCCACCCTCCGAAGGCGAAACGCCCTCCTTGGCCATGGCGACGCGAATGCGCTTGAGAGCGCGCTCGGTCACCTGAATCCCCTTCTGGTTGGGGGCCTGGTTCGCTGCGTCGAGAATGGTCAGCTGGTCTATAGTCATAATGTGGCTATCGGCAAGCCCATGTCCGAAAATACGGACATGGGTACTTTGGTTGTGGCCCTCGTTAGACCGCTGCAACGGCCTCTGCGGCTCGTGAGCCTTCGGTGACGCCGTTCTTCTTCTTCCAGTCGCCGATAGCGGCGCGGATAGCATCTTCAGCAAGCACCGAACAGTGAATCTTGACTGGCGGAAGAGCCAGCTCCTTCACGATGTCGGTGTTCTTGATCTCCATTGCCTGGTCCACTGTTTTGCCCTTCACCAATTCGGTGGCGAGCGAAGACGAAGCGATGGCCGAACCGCAGCCGAAGGTCTTGAACTTTGCCTCTTCGATGACCTGTGTGTCGGGATTGACCTTGATCTGCAGGCGCATGACGTCGCCGCATTCCGGCGCGCCAACCAGTCCAGTGCCTACTTCCGAGCTGGATTTATCGAGTTGGCCTACGTTGCGCGGATTGTTGTAGTGGTCGATGACCTTGTCGCTGTATGCCATTTTATTTCTCCTGTCTCCCGTACTTTTGCAAAACTTAAACCTTCTAGTATGAAGCTTTTCTTTAGTGCGCCTGCCATTCGATCTTCGAAATGTCGATGCCCTCTTTCACCATCTCATAGAGCGGTGAAAGTTCGCGCAGCTTTTGGACCACGTCGACCAGCTTGTCACCGACGTAATCCACCTCTGCGTCGTTGTTGAAGCGACCTAATCCAAATCTAATAGAACTATGCGCCACATCGTCGCCCAGCCCAAGAGCCTTCAACACATATGATGGCTCAAGTGTCGCGGAGGTGCAGGCCGAACCGCTTGAAACTGCGATGTCGTTGATTCCCATGAGCAAGGACTCGCCCTCAACGTAGACAAAGCTCACGTTGAGATTGCCGGGAAGGCGATGCTCCATGGAG
>JBAVYX010000114.1:0-12046 GCA_049588475.1 Silvibacterium sp.
ATAAAGGGTCGGCTATCTACAGCCAGCGACGATGAACCGACGTCTGCAGCGACAGTCGTAGTCACGGAGGCCTTCTGGGCCAATACTCTTTCAGCCGATCCTCAGATCGTTGGGAAGACGCTGGCTCTGAATGGAACCTCCTATGTAATCATTGGCGTGCGTGGAAGAGACCCGGGCTTTTTCCTGCGTCCAGTGGATTACTACCTTCCGCTCCGCCCAACTGCCGCCCAGGCTTCAAAACGTGACGCACATCGCTATATGCACGTTCTGGGTTTACTGAAACCCGGAATTACGCTTACCCAGGCACGATTGGATCTCGATGCGATCATGGAGCAGCTCGCGAAAGCTGATCCAGGTCCGGAGAACGATCATCGCGCTTTTGCCGAATTCCTGACAGAGGAACGAATTGGGGACGTTCGTCGTGTGTTCCTCCTTTTGATGGGTTCGGTTTGTCTTGTCCTGGTTCTGGCATGTGCGAATATCGGTACCCTGCTGCTGATTCGGATGACTACACGCACGAGAGAGATGGCGATTCGAACCGCAATTGGTGCCGGACGCAGCCGTCTTGCCCGGCAACTCGTCACCGAAACCGTTCTGATCACTCTTCTGGGTGGCGCCGTCGGAATTGTACTGGCAGGTTTGGGGCTACGCCTGATAGAGAGGCTTGGACCACGCGATATTCCGAGGCTCTCCGAAGCAAGCCTGAACCTACCCGTGTTGATCTTCTGCGCAGCGCTGACACTGACAGTCGGACTTGTGTCCTCATTATTGCCCATCCTCAGTTCAGGTAAGGTCAATCTGTCAGTGCTGTTGAAGGAGAGCAGCGCCGGCTCAGGCAGCAGCGGGATTGCGCACCTACTGCGGGGAGGCCTGGTCGTTGCAGAGATCGCGATAGCTGTCGTACTGCTGTTCACTTCGGGGATTCTCCTGCGGAGCCTGTGGGCTGCCGAAACTTCGAATCCCGGATTCGACTCCGGCCACGTGATTGCGCTTGAATTGCAGCTGCCGACTTCGCGTTACAGCGCCGATGGGGCCATTCTTGATTTCTATACCCGACTCGAAGAAGCCCTCCGTGCCCAGCCGGGAGTCGAATCGGTGGGAGGAGTGAACTGTCCTCCAGCGGCTGGCGACTGCGGAGATTGGTGGTATTCCATACAGGAAAAGTCCTCGCCCAGCCGGGAGGATGTCCCCGTCGCAATCATCAATATGGCCGACCCTGGGTACTTCCAGACCATGCGGATCCCGCTTGCGGCTGGACGCGCTCCGTCCGCTGAGGATCGAAAAGGAGGACTGGCTGTTGCGGTTATTAACGAAGAGATTGCGCATGCGTGGTGGAAGGATGCGCGCTCCGCGCTCGGCCAACACATCAAACTTGGTGGGCCGTATATGGAAGGTGCAGTTGTTGAGATCGTGGGCGTTGCTGGAAACGTGCCTCAGGAGGGATTGGACAGCCCACCTTTGCCTCAGATCTATTTGCCGGCCGCACAGCGTGTCGATCCTGCACTGGTGATCATGATCCGCACCGTAGCCGATCCTGGGAATAGGACTCAAGGTATTCGGCATGTCCTGGCTTCCATCGATAGCAACGTTCCCATTCAATCGTTGAAGCCCGTGGATGACTGGCTTGGCGCAACGCTGATACGGCGACGGTTTGTCACACTTCTGTTGGTTCTCTTCGCAGCGGTTGCAGTGATCCTGGCCGCGATCGGTTGCTATGGCGTTCTCAACTACTGGGTAAGCAGCCGAAAGCAGGAGATCGCCATTCGCATGGCGATGGGCGCAGGAACCTTCGCGATCATTCGCCGCACGGGAAGACAGGCGGCGAGGCTGAGTGTGCTTGGGTTGGCGATCGGATTGGCAGGAAGCTGGGGCACATCGGGGTGGATGACTAGCCTGGTCTTCGGCATCAGCGCTCAGGATCCCATTGTTATGGGGGCGGCAGCGCTGTGCGCGATGCTGATTGTTGCTCTGGCAGCGGCGCTTCCATTATGGCGCGCGATCCGCATCAGCCCAATTGAAACGCTCCACGAAGCCTGAGGAAGAGGCAGATCCGGTGAATCGCATTCACCGTTGGCTATGTTGCTCCGCCCGCCTGCTCTTGATCCTGATCGGGTCCGCGGACGTACCGAGATAAGTGGCAAAGGAGAACAGCGGTCCGGACCGCGCCTGCGCCGCGCCAAATCCCGCCAGAAAAGGACTGCTGCGTTACCCAGCCCGGCGTGACAACCGCGTTTTCAAGCAGAGCCAGAACGACGTGCCCTCCACCAAACACGAGGGCTCCGCTGCGGTAGAAGGCAGAAAAGATGGCAATCGCCCGAATGGGGGCATAATGCGCGATCAGCGGAGGCAGAACCAGAAGCGCGAAAAAAATGATGGCAGCTGCCGCTGCTGCAGTCCTCGGCAAGGGAAGCGCAATGCGCCCTTTATGCTGGGTCCCGCGCCTCCTGCGGCAACGGTGACGCGGACCGAAGGTCAGCCTGCACGTCGCCGTTCGTCCATGGACAGGTCTCCAGCGCCCAGAAGGGCAATGGCGATGAGTCCGAGAAGCATACAGAAATCTGCGCGCGCTTCATGCATGGCCGCCCAAAACCCCTGATGAACGAGCATTGGCACCTTGGTAGTCGCGACTGCGACCAGGATAACGATTAGCAGCGGTACGACGGCGAGTGTGGTGTAGAAACCGGCGATCAACATGGCGCCGCACACGATTTCCACACAGCCCACAAATGGACCGGTGAACTGTGGAGCGGGGATACCGATCTTTGCAAAGCGTCCCGGGCCGAGGGCGGCAGGAAAAAGTACTTCTGAATGCCCTCCGTGAGGAAGACCCAGCCGACGAGGATTCGCAACAGGATCAATCCCCATGCGGTCCTTCGTGGTGAACGTGATGGAGTTGGCATGTTGGCTCCCAACTAGACGTAATCGAACAAGGTCATGAAGCCGAAGTCCATATGAAGCTGCTGGTGGCAGTGGAAGAGGGTCAGGCCGGGATTATCTGCCAGAAAGTCGATTTCCGCTTCCTGGTATCCGCCTACCATCACCACATCTTTCATCACTCCTGAGGTCGGCTGGCCAGCAATCCGCGCCAGTTCGAAGTTATGCCGATGCAGATGAATCGGGTGGATATCATCGCTCGCATTGCGCATTCGAAGCCGGTAGCGCTTTCCCTGGCGCAGATGGAAGGAAGGCATCGCCATCATCTGGTCTGTCGGATAAGCCACCCCATTGATCGTCCAACGATTGAATCCTTCAAGCGCGGCGTTCTGTTTCTCGAAGGTCATGTCGAATACGTCGTCCGGCTGCACGGATCCCTGGCCGGGGTGGCCGAAGCGGGCGTAATTCCACTTGAAGGGCCTGGGTGGGAGCCACTGCGGTTTGCCTTTGTATCCGGCGTACTCGACCACGATTCCCATACCGTGATGCCGGTCATCATCGGCAAGGTCACCCATGACCCACACGCCCGGACGATTCATTTCAACGACTGCCGATATGCGTTCCGCTGTTCCGAGCCAGAGACCGGGCACTCGAACTGGTTTCGGTAGTGGATTGCCATCCAACGCAACCACGCTGAAACTGTGCCCCGGAAGGGCGAGGCTGCGAATCTCACCGGCGCTGCCATTCAGAACGTGGAAGAGCACTTGCTCGCCTTCTTTCACTCGAACGGGCTCACCATGTCCCAA
Source organism: Silvibacterium sp. (assembly GCA_049588475.1). Taxonomy (GTDB): domain Bacteria; phylum Acidobacteriota; class Terriglobia; order Terriglobales; family Acidobacteriaceae; genus Silvibacterium. The sequence continues at coordinate 3,681 of JBAVYX010000114.1, forward strand.
CATTCGACCGTTGATGGTGAACGAATCGTATCCGACCTCATAGCCGTGCGGCATATCTTGGGCGAGCGAAGCCTTCATCTTGCTCTCCCCTGCATTCCTCAGGGCGGTGACAGTCTGTGCTGGCAAAAGGAAGTCCAGCGCCATGTCTCCGCCACGGCTCAAGGTAGGCTGGAATTCTTTCAGCGTAAGGAACACCTCACGATCGTAGTTTCCGGCGTGTTGTTTGGGCTCAATGAAAACAGGACCCACGAGCCCGCTGTACTGGCCAGCCGCGAGATCCGCTCCAGCGCGGACATGCGTGTGGTAGAAGCGAAAACCCGAAGGCTTGGGCACAAAGGATATTCTCCGGCTGCCATGTGGCGGGATAAAAGGTGTGCCCTCTTCGGCAGCTCCATCGACGTCGGTCGAAACCAATTGACCGTGCCAGTGGAGCTGCTCGGGCGTATCCGTATCATTGCGAATATCAACCGTGACTCGCTCTCCCTCTTTCAAACGGATCAATGGACCGGGAAACTGTCCGTTGTAGGTCGTGACAGAAATGATTCGATTCGGCGCCAGTTCAATGGGTTTCGTGGCGATATTGAGGGTGTAGTCCGCCGAACCCTCATTCTGGGAAGCAGGATTGTTGTCGCGAGTCTTTGTGGGCTGACTTAGAAGGCCAGATGGCGCGAGGACAGTAGCCGCACCTGCAGCAGCCCCAGCGGCCCTCAGGAAATTCCGGCGAGAAAGGTGAAACCCGGACATCGTCCTCCAACCTGCCACGGACACCGCCCGCAGCTCGGCACCCCAACTATATATCGAATCTCGATGAACTTTTTGAGCTTCCCAACTTGTGATTCGCGACAAGCATAAGCGTGCTCGTCCTGTGAAGGATCTGGTGGTTACGCATTGCCCTTGTTCGCGGCACCTGCGCGGATATAGGTCAGAATGGAGCGCGATTTGAGCTGAAGGCAAGTGATGAGCGCGGTCCTCTGCCGAATTGGTCTACGAGAGATTGCATATTTTATGACGGCAATACTGCCGCACGCTGGCGACCTGTTCTTGGAGGGTACCTGCCTCGCCACCAATCCTAGACCGCGTCCTCTGCCGAAGTTTAGATTGGACGTCCCGATCCCTAGGCCTCCATGAGAACCCTGTGCTGTTACGGGTGGTTGGAGGCCACTCCTCAGTGTTTTTAGCAAGTGAAAATGTGCTTTTCGTATCAGATGAAGTGTCCGGTTTGATTAATTAGCCAGTGGTAGTAGAGGCGGTGGGAAAGTGCGCATCCCGCGTTGTGTGCGGGATTTGCATGGGGGTGGGAGAGTCGGCTTTCTGACTTTTCCGCCTCCCGTCTTTTCTACGGCCTTGATTTGCTTTTGGTGAGCGGGGTCAGGAGCTTTCCTTCCGCTCTGTAGTGTCCGACTCGGTGTCTCCGATGGTGAGAGTAAGTGTTGCGTTCAGGTGCTGGTAGATGATCCCCTTGCAGCCGGCCATTGTGCCGCGCCACTCGGCAGGCTCGATCTGCATGACCAGGTTGTGAAAGCTGACGGCGTTATCTCTATCAACTGTGCGCTCGAACCGTTGCGAGATTAATCCGGGGCCAGGAGTGCATTTGGGAGCAATGGCGATCGTACTGACGTTCGCTAACATAGTGGAGTATGGCGCCATTGAACCCAGTATTGATTGACGTACCGATGCCAATCCGCACTCCTCGCCTGCTCATCAGGCCCAAACAGGTTGGCGATGGGGCAACTACGTCTTCTGCGGTTGCTGAGACCTGGGACGAACTGCACAAATGGATGCGATGGGCTGAAAATCAAGATGCGTTCACAGCCGAATCAATGGAAATCAGAAATCGGCAAGTAATGGCTAGCTTTATCCTGCGTGAAGGCATAGAGCTGATTGGGGTCGAGGCCGCAACCGGCACAGCAGTCATCTGGTGTGGCCTTCATGACATCGACTGGCAAGGTCGCCAATGCGACACCGGGTACTGGGTCCGCAAGAGCGCCCAGCGCCAAGGGTTTGCAACCGAAACAGCAAACGCCTTGGTTCGTTATGCCTTCGGTGCGCTCGGAATGCGGCGAATCGGGCTCACGCACTCAAACGGTAATGAGGCTAGCTGCCGCATTGCTGAAAAACTCGGTTTTTCTTTCGAGGGTATTCAGAGGGGTGCGAACATACTTCCAGGTGGCAGGTACGCGGACAGGCATTGCTATGCGCGATTCGACATCGCTGGTCTGCCCGCCCTGGAGGTGCAGTGGCAGGGCGAAGCGGGATCATAACGGGTCCGACTAAGTCCTGCGAGAATCGGCTTTGTATCCGGCCTTGTCAATTCTTAATTGGCGCGGACAGACCAACGCACCCGTCCATCAGAAACGACGACAGCTTTCCAGGGTCCGACGGAGTAGTCGCCCAACCTTCCCCTTTACCGGGTCTATCAAAACTTCGTCATCGAGGGTGACACTTACGCCTACTATGCGCAGGAGCACATCAAGTGGCGTTGGTCGAAGCCGGCAGACCTCACAGTCAATGCGAAGGCTAAATATGCAGTCGAAAAACGGAACCTTTATGTGATAGATGGCGAAGGCAAAGAACATGAAAATGGAAATCATCAAGAAACTTCTGCGAACACCCGAGGCAGCTCTAAAATAAGGGCTCTTGAAAGCTCAGCGGCAAATGCGCGCGAGACGGGCCCCAGGCTATCAGCATCCTTGAGCATGGGGTACATTCCAAAATTGAAAACCCTAGAAAACCCGAAGAAACGCCCACAACGCCCTAGGACGAAATCTGCCATGTAATCCCCTCGCAGATTTGCAGGACGAGCAGGAAGGTGGCATAGCGTCACGGGGACGAGGCAGTAAATCAGTTGGTCCGACCTCAATGGTCATGCGGCAAGAATGTAACTAAGATACGAATCGCTAATGATCGTAGAACAAGCGTCCTGTTTATTCGTGAGCCATTGCCACAGCTTGAACGCAGTGCCGGCACCAATTACGCCCCCAGCGCCCTTGACTACGTAACCGACGCCTCTTTAGCCAGGGAATCCTTAACCGCGTCGTACCGGCACCGGTATTCCGAAGCGCTGGCCTAATCGCCCAGGACCCTGTAATAATCGGCGGCCCCGGGGTCATTGCGGATTGACGGCTGAGCAGTTGCGCGACGCCTTGATAGCGCAGACATCAGGGCAGCGGCAGCGGCATCATCAAACGTGATCGGCTTCCGTCGGCGGTGAACGGCAGGCATCGCGTCATCACGTTTCCGGGTGCGCGCAATGCGGTTGAGCAGCCTCTTCTGTGCCAAAAACCTCGGCCACGAGGCGACTCGCAAACTCCACAATCCTCGTGACCACACTTACCGATGAGTAATGAAATTCGCCCGTTCCGGAAACAAGTGATTGTGGAAAGCTAGACTCATGTTCCTGCCAAGGGCTGATCACACCAAGGGGTTATCGACACAGTCGTTTTTCGTTCGCTATGCTCCCGCCGTTCGCTGCGCGTGGGCCGCAACCGTGTAGTACGGAAACGTAGCAGCTTACATCCCCCGAACATGTCTTTTCCAGCGCTGGTACGGCTGCCACGCCTTCTGCGTCTACATCGCGTCGTGCCTGGCAATGCGTTGGCGGGCCCTCAGTTACCACAGCCTGCTTGAAGGAGCATTCCATGTTGATCGACAATCTTAGTTCCCGGAGCCGCATTGCGTTTTTCGCCGCTGCCGCTCTCGTAACCAGCCCTGTTCTCTATGCACAGGACGTCCGCACCATCGAACCGGCAAACCCTTCCATTATTTCCCTCGCTCCGGCCCAGCGGCCACAGGGCGAGATCCTCGCCCGCAACCCGCACGACGCCAGCTTCGAGCACGCCCCCGCCAACTACCATGTCTTCGCCGCGGCTACCGCAGGAGAAGATGCCCGCGTCGAGTCGCTCACGTTGGACTTTGCAGGGAACACCAAACTCATCAGTATCCAATCGAAGGGTAAAGACTTCGTTGTCGAGCCCGGCGGTACCTGCCATGAAAGCAACAGCTATCGGCGCGGCGACTCCTGCTCGCTGCTAGTCCGTTTCGACCCGCAAGGCCCTGGCCATCGCCTCGGCCATCTCGAGATTACTCATTCCGCGCAGGCCGAGCCCCTGTACGTGGGCCTCACCGGCAATGGCTACGCTCCAGTCGTCAGCTTCACTCCCTCGCAGATGACAACTGTTTCCGGAACTATCTCCGGCGGTGCCGGAACCATCAAGAGCGCAACCAATCTTACCGTTGATGGCGGCGACGATGTCTACATCGCTGACACTGGCAACAACGCCGTCAAGGAGATCGACTCTAGTGGCACCATTACCACCACGCCGGCTTTTCTGGCAGGTGCGGTTTCGGTCTCTATCGCCGTCGACAGCGTCGGCATTGTCTACGCCGCCAATGTCAGCGGGGACTACTATTACTTCACCACTTATTTTCCCTGGGACGCCCAGACTTACTACCCCTACACGTACAACAACACCGCGTGCACTGCCAGCGCGCCTTGCGCATTCTCGAGCGTTGGAATGAGCGACCCGGCACAGGTCAGCATCGACCCCTACGACAACCTTTTTATGGAGGAAAAGACCAAGGGAGCTCTCGAGATGCCCGTGGCCGACGTTGCAGGCGGTAGCGGGGCTCTGAATCTGTGGCATCTCAGCGACACCTTCGCGTATGCCAACGGATCTCCCCTTGCCTTCGCTGCCGATGCCAACGACAATCTCTACACTTTCTACACCTTTAACCCTCCGACCCTCTGCTACATTCTCGAAGAGCCTTTGTACGGCGCCGAAAGCGGCAATCCCACCTTTACCCGTGTGGCCGGCGCAGCCAAGTGCGGCTTTTCCGGAGACGGCGGCCAGGGTCGCAGCGCCGAGATCAGCTCCTCGGTCGGCCAGATCACGTTTGACATCGCCGGCAACCTCTACTTCACCGACACCGGCAACCAGCGCGTCCGCCGGATCGATGCCTCCACCGGCATTATCAGCACGATCGCCGGCAACGGCACGGCGGGCTACTCAGGCGACAACGGACCGGCTACCTCTGCGACCCTGAGCAGTCCCAACGGTGTCACAGTCGATTCCCAGGGGCAGGTTTACATCCTCTCGAACGTACCCACCGCCGGCCCCACCCAAGTGCTGCGCAAGGTTGGCGTTCTCGGATACGAGTCTTTCGGCAACCAGCTGAAAGCCACTAGCAGCGCAGCCAAGGTTGTCACTGTCGCCAACACCGGCAATGGCACCCTCACGCTCTCCGTTGCCGGCTTCTTTAACGGAGCCAACCCTTCCAACTTCGCTGTGGATCCCAACACGACCAGTTGCGCGCTATCCGCTGGCGCCACCTTGGATGCGGGCCAAAGCTGCAAGATCGGATTCCTCTTCAAGCCGTCTGCCGGAGGCACGTTCTCAGCCAGCTACGTGCTCCAGGACAACACCGTCACCAACACGAACACCGTTACGCTGATCGGCACCGGCACGCTGCCAGCGCCTACGTTTACCATAACCTCGCCAGCGACCTCGACGTCGGTGACGGCGGGAACGGCGATCACGTTTGCAGTGAGCGTGACCTCAACCACTTCACCTGCGCCGACAGGCAAAGTCACCATGCTCCTGGACGGAACGGCCATAAGCGGCAGCCCAGCCACATTGAATTCCTCTGGCGTGGCTTCGCTGAGCGTGAAAACGTCGGCTACCGGTAGCCACACGCTTTCGGCAAGCTACAGCGGGGACGCGAATTACGCGGCCGCCGGCCCGATCACGCGAACCTATACCGTAACGGCGGCTCCGGCGGTCAAGCCTAGCTCGGTCAAGCTTAGCTCCTTGACCAATCCTGCCCAGCAATGCAAGCCAGTGACGTTCTCCGTCGCTGTCAGCGGAGAGAACGGCGATAATCCTACCGGCAATGTGGAGCTGAAGAAAGGCGCCCAGGTACTGGGAAAGGCTGATCTGAAGAATGGCACGGCGACGCTCACCACCTCCGCGTTGCCGGCTGGAATCAATCTGCTGACCGCCAGCTACGGGGGAGATGTCAGCCATAGTGTCTCTACGTCGGGGGTGCTAAGGCAGATGGTGCACTTAAGATCGTGCAGCGTTCACCCTCTTCAGCCACTGCAGCAGCGGTATAGTCCACTGTATTAACTTTAAAAACCGGCGGGCGAGAGACACAGATGGTCTCTCGCCCGCGAAGGGCCGAGCAGTTCGGGCTGCACGCGGCAAGCCACTCAGACTAGGGCGCGCTGAGGTTCGCCCGACTGCACCGATTGGGAGTTGGAAGACCGCCTGGACGGCGGCGCGCAAGGCCGCAAAGGTCGATTGTCGGTGGCATGATATGCGTCACACGTTTGTGTCGCGCATGGCTGAGGGTCAGGCCTCAGACGCCACGATCATGAGCTTGGCGGGGCACCTAAGCCGAAAGATGATGGAGCTATACTCGCAAACCCGGAACGAGGCGAAGCGGCAGGCGATTTCAGTGCTCGACGCCCCGTTTCGAGAGGAAGTCCCCACAAAATCCCCCACAATGATGAGAGATGACAGCCTAGCTTTCGATGTAAGTCTTTTAGAATGATGGTGCGCCCAGAGAGATTCGAACTCCCGACCTATTGATTCGTAGTTCTACACAACACGAAGAATCAACAACTTAGCGTCAGCTTATATCAGCTTATATCTGCTTATATCTGCTTGTGTATCTGCCTTTAAATAAACAACCTATGGCGCAGATTCGCTTCGCATATATAAGCCGATATATGCAGAGGGGGGGCACAAAAGGGGGCACAACTAAGCAGCTTAGGAGAGAGCGCGAATGGCACTCGCGAAGCGGGTTTTTGCGGGGAACAGGACAGCGAGTGCGCACACCACGTTCACTGGTCCGGATGGGCGGACAGGATGCTCGCCCTCGCGACGCTGGGCATTCACCTGAAAACAGGTTTACCGGTGATCGCGGTGGTGCGCACGCTTTCGCGTAGATCGGGGGCTATCGGTAGTTCGCTGGGCCGTCATCCAACTTCATTTTTCTTTGCACCGCGCCACCTATCGCGCTGTTTCAACAGGGTCGTGGGACAGGTCGGCAGGATTAGTTCTGTACTTCCACAAGGCGTCGCCCACGCAGATAAGAAGGACCAGAACGTGGCCGCTGTAGCCGGGTTCCCCATCAAGGATGTTTTCGCTTGTAGTCCGCTAAAGCGGCGTCTCTTTCACTTTGCAACTCTGGAGAAAAAAGTAGTTCTTTCAGTTGGTCGATGGGTACAATCGTCGCAATCCCGCTGTTCGCATGAATCGTTGCCTCGTAATCGCTGGCTGCATGAAGAGTGAGCTGATTGTCCTCCCACATATAGCCGCTGACCACACCAATTAAGCCATAAGGGACGCCACCTTTGGCGTCCGTGACCATCCCACCCAGTGAGAAGCTGGGCGCAAGAAACAACGGCGAGCCGCTATTGCCCGGAATGATGTGCAGATCGGCAAGGTAAATTTTTGCAGACCCGCCGATTGGCACCGGCATGACATCATCCGGAACCATCGCCAAGCTACCCTCACGAATGATGGGTTGAAACTGGTGCGCCCCGCCGTAATGCAGAAAATAACCGCAAGTTAAGACCTTGTCACCCGGACCGATTCGAAACGTTTTCCAGACATCTTCCGTGTAAAAGAAGGAGACTGGGATGAGGATGGCATCGTAATCATCACTCATTGAAAAACCTATTACAGCGAGATCAATTGAAGAGTCCTTCGGGAAGTGCCACTGAAGTGAAGTTTCTGGAGGCAGGGGAACTGACTTGGCTTTGTTGCCGCCAACCGAAACTTTCAGATTAACGACGGCCTCCATCTCCGTAACACGATGCGGGACGCTCTGACCTGCCGAGTCTGGTTCCATAGCCATTGCGACGTGCCGATTCGTCACGAGGTACACCATGGCCATGTCACCGGGCAATCGACTCTCAGGTACCCGCACTAGGAATCCTGTCGCATTCAGAGTGCCGTTGATCCCTTCGGCTTTACCCGTTATTCTCACAACCGACTTCGCCAGGGTATCTTCGAACCGGGGTTGAACCGCCGTTTGGGGCTGAGAAGTCTGGGCTGGCATTGGGCGCAGATCAACGTAACCGACAATCAAAAGCATCATGAACCCTAGAAACTTCTTCATTTGAATCCACCTTTGTCTCTAGAACGTCTAATTTCGAATTTCTTGCACAAATTCGCCAGAGATGCGGATTGATTCTATTGGCAATGGAGGGAACAATTCTATAAATGTTGCCCCCAAGGTTGCCCCCAAAGCGAAGAATAGTTTCTCGCTCCCTTGTCTCTGACTGTCTTCGACATCGTCTGCGCCGGTCTACGGTTCCGGGAAGCGCGACAGGACTTGTGTAGCTCTCAGGTGTGTTC
>JBAVYX010000115.1:0-5245 GCA_049588475.1 Silvibacterium sp.
AACATGGTGGAGAATCTCCTTCGAGATCTAAGGATCAGCATCCGCACTCTATTCCGATCGCGTGGCTTTTCAATCATCGCAGTTCTCGTGATGGCGCTTCTGTATCGGCGCTACAACGTCGCTGTTCACGGTAGTGCGGTCGGTTCTGCTTAGGCCACTTCCCTTTCGCGATCCGAATCGGCTGGTGATGTCTACGAGCATTTCGCGATCCCAGCATGAATGCGTAGGGGTTCAACACGCCGTTGCTCCAGCCGACTACATCAATTGAGATTTTTTTTCAAATTCGCGGAACATCAGCTTATTCCGTTCGCAATGCCCGCATGGGGTCGATCCGCGACGCCCTCCACGCCGGAACCAGGGAGGCCAGCGCCGCCGCCACCAGCTGCGTTGCAACCACAGCCGCAAAAATCGCCGGATCGAGCGGCTTAGTTCCATAGAGCATCGACGGGATCAGGCGTACTGCTACGGAGCTCGCTTGCAAGGCTGAGCAGCAGCCCGCAAAGCGCTGGCCGCGGTTCTGGGCTGAACGGTCCTGGAAACGCGATCGCCTTGTCGCGAACTGAGATTCGATTTGAGCTGTGCGACTGCAAAATGGTCGAAAACCTCATTCCTCCGTTTGGACGAGGATCGATTCGCTCAGGTCGAGTTCGCGCTCAATGCGCCGCAGCACGGGATCATTGATACGGCCTTCATTGCGTAGACGGATCGCCGTCTCGCGTTCAACCCGCAATACTTCCAGCGATACTCCAAGGTAACGCTCGTGCTTGGTAACTTCTCCGGGGCTAGTGTTGACCTTGAGACTCGACAGCCGCTCGCGGTAGTGGTGAGTCAGATCTTCGTACACCTCGTTGGCCTGGTCGTCATCCCGGGAACTCGCACCTTCGAGATGGGAGAGCGCAGCCTGGGTTACGATGCGCCGCGCCTCCAGCTCTTCGCAGTCCGGTCCGGCTCCGCCGGCCAATCCGAGGAAACGGATGAGAGACGGCAGAGTGAGGCCCTGCAGCACCAGGGTGACAAAAATCACGCAGAAGGTCAGGAAAACGATCATATTGCGATGAGGGAAAGGCGAACCGTCCCGTAACACAGTGGGAAGGGCGAGAGCGGCCGCAAGGGAAACGACGCCGCGCATGCCGGTCCATCCGACGACGAAGCTCTGACGAGCTTCCGGGGGAGTCTCGTTCTGATGTTGGAACCGCGTGCGGATCCAATAAGTCAGACTCGCGCCCGGAAAGACCCATGCCAGCCGCAGCAGGATGAGCAACACGCTGAAAACAGCGCCGTAGAGAAGGAGCGTCGAGGGACGATAGCTGTGAATGGAGGCGCGAACCAGGGGAAATTGAAGGCCGATGAGAACGAATACAAGCCCGTTAAGAATGAACGTGAACGATTGCCAGAAGGACCAGGTTCCGAGGCGAACCGTGGGCGAGAAGAGACGGGCGCTGCGCTGCGAGAGAAACAATCCGCAACTGACAACGGCCAGCACTCCCGAGGCATGAACGGCCTGCGCGGCCAGGTAGGTTGCGTAGGGAACGAGGATGCTGATGGTGACTTCAATCGGACCATCGTCAATGCGGCGTTCGAAGTGGTCGACAAACCAGCCGATGGCAAGGCCGATGGCGATACCGCCGATGGTGAGCCAGGCCAGTGTTAACAGGCCGCTGGAAACGGTGGGGATGCGCTGATGAACGAGAATGCCGGTGGCGAATTCAAGAGCCAGCAATCCGGTCGCGTCATTGATGAGGCTTTCCCCTTCTAGAAGGTCAACGATGCGACTCGGCAGTCCTATACGCCGCGCGATAGAGCTCGCGGCGATCGCGTCCGTGGGTGCGACGATAGCACCGAGGACGAGGCCGAGCCGCCAATCGAATTCGGGAAAGACCCGGGGCGCGGCCAGGGCGACTCCGATAACGGTGAAGGCCACAAGACCGAAAGCGAGGAGCGAGATGCCGACGATGTTGGAGCGAAAGTCGCGCCAGGAGGTGGTCCACGCGGAAGCGTAAAGGAGCGGCGGGAGTACCACGAGAAAAATGAGGTCAGGGTTGAGGGTAAAGTCGGGAATCACCGGGACAAAACTGAGCAGCAGTCCGCCCAAGACCATGATGATGGGATACGGCGTGCCCACCTTGCGGGCGAGTATCCCAAACACCACGATGAAAAAGAGAAGCAAGAGAAAGACGAATTCGACTGTCCCGATTGCGCTCATAGAGCGATTCGAACATGCCAGCTGCCGCAAGTCATCCGTCGGCGTCGGAAATATTCGAGCCGGTTGATGGAAAGAGCCGGCGCGGTTCTGCCTGAGACTGCAAAACGGCGGCTGGGCATATAGGGCCGGCGCCACACGCTTCTGCTTGCCATGTCTTCCCAGTGAGTGTTAGATTCGTGCTCAAACGTTTTAGTAGAGACGATATGGCATCCACGGTGGCTACTCCTCAAACGGCAGAGTCCGCGTCTCCTACGCGCAAACCCGAGCGTCTCGTCTCGCTCGATGTCTATCGCGGCCTGACAATCGTGGGGATGATCCTGGTTACCGATCCTGGGACTTACACCGCTGTGTATTGGCCGCTGCTTCATGCGACCTGGAATGGATGGACTCCGACGGATATGATCTTCCCGTCTTTCCTGTTCATCTCTGGCGTGGCCATAACGTTGTCATTCGCTGCCCGCGCGGCGTGCGGTGAGACGCGCTCTCAACTCGCCGGGCATCTGTTCCGGCGCACGGCACTGCTGATCGTGATTGGCCTGGTCCTGAATGGCTTTCCATTCTTCCACCTGCATAGCCTGCGCATTCCTGGAATTCTGCAGCGGATCGCTCTCTGCTACCTTGGCGGCGGCTTGCTCTATCTTGCCTGCGCCAGGAAGCCGATACGCACCAGGGCTTCTATTTTTGCTGCCGTCATTCTCGCCATTCTTGCCGGGTACGGGGCGCTCCTTAAGTTCTTCCCGGTTCCCGGCTTCGGCCCCGGACGTCTCGATTCTTTAGGTAATCTTGGCGCTTACATCGATCGTGCCATCTTCGGGATAAATCATCTATGGGCCTATGGCCTCACACCCGGACATGGCGTCACCTACGACCCCGAAGGACTTCTCTCCACCTTACCGGCGCTGACCCTTCTCCTTGCCGGCATCCTGGTTGGCGAATGGCTGCGCACAAAATCTTCACCTGTCAGGAAAGCCCTCGCCATTCTGGCCGTTGGCATCGTCCTTCTCGTCGCCGGTCGTCTGCTCGATCCCATCCTGCCCATCAACAAACGCATCTTTACCACGACCTTTGCCTTATTCAGCATTGGCTTCAGCATGATAGCCTTCTCTGTCTGCTACTGGATTGTGGACATACGCCGCTGGCACTGGTGGACTACGCCCGCCCTTATCTTTGGAACGAACGCCATCTTTGCCTTTGTGCTATCGACGGTCATCACTTCCCTCTTGGATGTGATCCGCGTGGGAGACGAACGCCTCACGCTGCACGCCTGGGGCTACAGCCATCTTTTTCTTTCCTGGCTGAGTCCCGTACACGCCTCACTGGCCTATGCCCTGGTCATTGTGGGATTAAATCTGGCGATTGTTTCTGTCTTCTATCGCAAGAGGATATTTCTGCGCATTTGAGGGCGCCGCTTCACCCTGTCTTCACTACACCTGCCTTCCTTGACGCTGGCTCCCTTCAACACCAATAATGGATGTTGACTCTTCCACTGTCTCAACCACCATCAAAACCCGTCCTGCTTCCCGCAGCCGGATTTAAAATCTCTCTCTGCGTCGAATTGCGCGGCACGTCAGCAACAATAACTGGAGAAACCAACAGATAAGGGTCCCAGAATGTTCGCGATTCATCTAACTAAGTCGGGAAAACTTCAATGAGCGCAACTGCAGTGAGGCTGCGTGAGAACCGCGCGGCGAGTTTCTGGCAGTCCACGAATGGCAAAAAGATCGTGATGGCGGTCACGGGCGCGATCCTGTTCGCGTTCGTGATCGGGCACATGCTGGGCAATCTGCAGGTGTTTGATGGCCCGGAGAGGCTGAATGCCTACGGTCATTTCCTGCACTCGCTGGGAGAAATTTTGTGGGCGGAGCGCATCGTGCTCCTGACAGCCGTAGCGTTGCACATTACCGCGACTGTGCAACTGGCGCTGCGCAACAAGAAGGCTCGGCCGGTTGGCTATTCGCGCAAGCAGGCGATCAACTCTTCGTACGCCTCGCGGACGATGTACTGGTCGGGGCCCATCGTGCTAGCCTTTGTTATTTTTCACCTCCTGCACCTGACGGCCGGCATCATCGATCCGGCTGCGGCCTATGTCGAGGGTGATGTGTATCACAACGTTGTGGCCGGGTTCCAGGTGTGGTGGGTTTCGGTCTGGTATATCTTCGCGGTGAGCCTGCTGGGCCTGCATTTGCGGCATGGCATCTGGAGCATGTTTCAATCGGTCGGCCTCAATCATCCGCGCTATACGCCGATGCTGAAGAGCGCGGCCATCTGGATCGCCGTCGTCATCGTTCTGGGATACATTTCCATCCCGATCAGTGTTCTGTTGGGGCTCGTGAAATAAATGATACTCGACTCGAAAATTCCTTCCGGTCCGATTGAAAAAGCGTGGGAGAAGACGCGCTTCGATCTGAAGCTGGTGAATCCGGCGAACAAACGCAAACATACGATCATCGTTGTGGGATCGGGGCTGGCGGGGGCCTCGGCTGCTGCAACCCTGGGTGAGCTAGGTTACAACGTGAGGTGCTTCTGCTTTCAGGATTCACCCCGCCGCGCCCACTCGATTGCGGCGCAGGGCGGCATCAACGCAGCCAAGAACTATCAGAACGACGGCGACAGCGTGTATCGCCTCTTCTATGACACGGTGAAGGGCGGCGACTTTCGCGCGCGCGAAGCGAATGTGTACCGACTGGCCGAGATCAGCGTGGCCATCATCGATCAGTGCGTGGCGCAGGGCGTTCCTTTCGCACGCGAGTACGGCGGCGCATTGACGAATCGCTCCTTCGGCGGCGCACAGGTTTCGCGAACCTTTTATGCCCGCGGGCAAACGGGGCAGCAGCTTCTGCTGGGCGCATATCAGGCGCTCGAACGTCAGGTACATGTGGGCACGGTTACCATGCATCCGCGAACCGAGATGCTGGATCTCGTTGTGATTGACGGGCAGGCACGCGGCATTGTGATTCGCCACCTGGTTACGGGTGAAATCAGCACGCATCTTGCCGACGCGGTCATCCTGGGTACAGGCGGATACGGCAACGTCTACTATCT
>JBAVYX010000116.1:0-3545 GCA_049588475.1 Silvibacterium sp.
GCTGTTGGCTTGACGATGCTAGCCGCTGGACACACGAAAGGTTGACCGATCCTGCATGGCGGCGCGCAGTCTCTCATCGATGCCCTGGTCCGACATTTAGAGGATCTCGGAGGCCGAGTTGAAACCAGCCATGAAGTAACCGAGCTACCCTCGTCCGACCTCGTCCTCGCAGACATTACTCCGCGCAAGAGATGGGAGGACCAGCCATCGCGGTGCATGAAGTTCTGAAGTTCAACAGGGTGGGCATTTGTTAGATCCTCCGCTCACTAGAGGGAAATCCTGACGTGGGCGGAATCCCCGCCCACGTCAGGCTTAAGTGATTGATTACAAGGTAGTTGGTGGAAGCGGCGGTAGTCGAACTTTTCCACACCTAGTGGATTCTGTAACTTGCAGATTCTATGAAGGGAATGAAGTGCTAAAAGTGCCACAATGCCGGATCTATCGCACGCGTATCGTACACGGCTTACATAAAAGAGCAGGGAAGTCGCGGCCCTCCAACGAAACAGCTCGATTACCCTTCCCTCGCTTCGGTTTGTTCATCGGTGCGCAGTTCCTGCGGGTTGTGTTATCTCGGCATTCAGTTGAGACCGGTGAGCCGCAATCTCCTTGTTGAAGTTGAAATCGGTTGTTGTCATACCGGTGATCAGGCGCGCACCACGGCTGAAGGTGAGGTCTTGGAATGCCCACTGAATAAACACCAGCACCCTGTTTTGAAACTGGACAATGTACATCAAGTGAATGAACGCCCAAACGAGCCACGCCGGCAACCCAGAGAGCTTGAATCCAAATGCATTCGCAACCGCAGCGGCGCGTCCAATCACGGCAAGGTTTCCCTTGTCGAAGTATTCGAAGGGTGGCAACTCCCTTCCCGTTTTGATCCTTCTTAGGATGGACTTCGCCGCGTAGACGCCTCCCTGCATCGCGACCTGGGCAAGACCGGGCAAGGGATTTCCAGAGCGATCGAGGGACAACGCGAGATCCCCGATTACGAATATGTTTCGGAAGCGCGGCAGAGTCAGGCCGGGTTCAACCTTGATCCTGCCGCTCTTGTCCGTCTCCGCGCCCGCGCTCCTGGCAAGCGCCCTTCCAAGGGGAGGAGCGGCAACGCCTCCGGCCCAGATCACCGTTCTGGCATCCAGGCGAGATTCTGTAGGGCCTTGTGCAATCGTGACGCCTTCACGATCAATCTCTTTGACCCTGACTCCGGTCTGGACCTGCACGGCGAGCCGTTCCAGCGCCTCGGTCGCCTTGCGCGAGAGCTCTTCCGGGAACGCCATCAAGACCCGCGGAGCCCCATCCACGAGAATGATTCGGGCTTCCTCGGGATGAATCGATCGAAAGTCGTTTCTCAGTGTCTGCCGCGCAATCTCCCCGATTGCACCAGCGAGTTCTACGCCCGTTGCGCCCCCGCCGACGATGACAAAGGTCAACCAGGAAGCTCGGGAAACTGGGTCAGAGATTCGCTCGGCGACTTCAAATGCGTAGAGAATCTTGTGGCGAATCTCTGTAGCCTCCTCGATGCTTTTCGGGTAGGGCGCCCATGGCGCCATTCTTCATGCCCGTAGTACGAACTCTGGGCTCCGGCAGCGACGATCAGGAAGTCGTACTGCACGATCGCTCCGTCCGCGAGAAGGAGTGCATTCGTGTTAGGGTCTACGTCAACGACATCGCCGAGCCTCTTGGATGTAGCTTGAATCAGTAGAGCAAACGGGTCTACACTTTGCTTCGCGCTTATCGCGATCGAGTCATACTGGACGGAATTCACTCTCAAATCAGTCGGTATCGTTTCTTTTGTATACGGGGGCGACATGGAGATCATTTACCAAGAGGAGTTTCGGTCCGCCTCCCAGTCCGGTCGAAATGACCGTTTGGTGATTCATCGACGCGCGGGAGGAGCGAATCGAGCACTCATCATTTTTGTCCACGGTTTTGGCGGCAGTCGGTATACCACTTGGGGTAAGTTCCCACAGTTTTTGTTCGCTGATTTTCCAAGCGGAAGGCACCCTGAGTTGGACTTAGGGTTTTACGAATACAGAACAGCATTTCGCCGTCTACAGTTCACACGATCCATTCCAGTTAAGCAAGAAGCCCAGGTTCTGGCCGATATCGTTAGAGACCTCAAAGATTATCGTAAAGTCATTTTCATTGTTCATAGCATGGGCGGAATCCTTGCAAAGGCCGCCATCGCCAATTTGATCGGAAGAAACGACCCCAACGCCCGCGCTGCGCTGGCAAAAGTTGTCGGACTAATTATGTTTGGAACCCCCCAAGCAGGTTCGTCATGGGTTCCTACTTGGCTCGCGTGGCTCACAAATGATACTCGCGTTCTTGTCAATCACAACGATTTGCTGACAGACATCGATAAGGTATTCGGCGATCACGTGGCTTCGAGAGTAACTGATTTCCGACCGGATCGGTTATTGATTCCGATTTGGGGCGTCCTGGGCGCAGAGGATTTTTGGGTTGGAACCTTTAGCGGACGCCTCGGTATGACTTCCGGGCAGCAAAAGCTAGTGGAAGGATCTCACACAGAGATTGTGAAACCGAAACACGGCCAAGGTGACGGTTATGTGTGGGTCAGAGATCGTATTAACGAGTGCCTTTCTATCGATCAGTCTGTTCTCTCTCAGAAGCAGTCGCGAGATCCAATTGGTGAGTGCCTTTATACGATCGAAGAGCACGTTAGCAAAATCTACGAGGAATTGTGGCAGGCATATAGACCAGTCTTGCAAGCTTCCGGGACGGTGCCTCTAGAAGCGGATACAGTGCACGCCCTGATGGAGCCTATAAACGCTTTCGCATTGTCCGGACCACATCGTCGGAGAGTTCTTGAAGCACTTCAACAACTCCGAGTTCTGCTCCAGCGGAATGGGTCGGTACAGCAATTAGCCAATTCTGTAGATCGCTTCCTCGGCAGGCTTCGTGACCATGAGGAGAGCGACTCGTGTTTTATGAGGTCGTTGACCGAAGAGCTTGGCTCTCAAGGTCGAGTGAACGATGGCACCCGCGCTCATATTGAAAACTGGATGAAATCCGTAAAACGTTTGTGTGAAGATGTGGTCACTGCCGTTGGCGGCGTCCGAGGTTCACAGTATCAGAACCTGCCATTCGATAAAGATAAGGCGACGAGATTTGCAGGGCGCGTCGAACGACTTATCAGAAATGGTCAGGACCTGCTCTCGCGAGAATCATTCATGCGCGGGCGTGGTGACGGGCGAAGTGAACTGGTGGGATGGCTGACCGAAGCCCAACAGATCACGGAAGCGCTCCCTGGTGGGTCCAACAGCTATCGAACCCAGTTGTCCAAGACGCTAGGGCTGGAACTTGATGAAGGCGATGTATATAAGAAGGCACAGAGTGTATACCAAATAATGCGCCGCCTTCTAGAGAGTGACGAATTGGGGTGATTCCTGAGGCGGCCGAGGAGGCCTCGGCCAAGGACCTGCCGTATCTGGATTTTCTCGAGCAGACGCTCGAAGCGGAGAGCCAGGCCAAGCACTCCAGGAACGTGCGCCTGAAGACCCAGTGGGCGCACTTCCCCTACA
>JBAVYX010000117.1:0-1560 GCA_049588475.1 Silvibacterium sp.
ATTCTGAATGTTGCGAGCTCCGGCAAGTTTTCGAGTGACCGCACGATTGCTGAATACGCAACCGAGATCTGGAAGGTGGAACCATGCCCAGTGCAGTAAAAACCCAGTCGACAGCAGTTGGACCAGCCGAAATGATTTCGCCGCTTGCGGGCAAACCGGCTCCAAAGGAAATGCTGATAGATATAGCGCTCCTGGAGAAGGAGTACTTTGAACGTCGCCCCGACATAGGCGATCCCAACCAGTTGGTCACTTTCGGCACCAGCGGCCACCGCGGCTCGCCGCTCCACGGCACCTTCACTGAGGCGCACATCCTGGCAATTACCCAGGCGATCTGCGACTACCGGCGTGGGCAGGGAACCGACGGGCCGCTCTACATGGGTAAAGACACTCACGCACTGTCCGGGCCCGCACAGCATACGGCGCTCACTGTGCTGGCGGCGAACAACGTGGAGACAGTCATCCAGCAGGGGGAGGGTGTGACTCCGACTCCCGTCATCTCGCGAGCCATTCTCGTCTATAACGGCGGGCGCAAGAATCATCTCGCCGACGGCATCGTAATCACGCCGTCGCACAACCCGCCGGAAGATGGAGGCTTCAAATACAACCCGACCAATGGCGGTCCGGCCGATACCGAGGTGACGAAGTGGGTCGAACACCGGGCCAACGATCTGCTACGGGCGGGCAATGTAGGCGTCAAACGAATTCCCCTCACGCGAGCCCTCCGTACCCCATCCACGCATCATGAGGACCTCATCCTGCCGTACGTTCATGATCTCAAGAACGTAGTTGACATGAATGCAATTCGCGAAGCAGGTCTGAAACTTGGCGTGGATCCGCTGGGCGGCGCCGCGCGGCCGTATTGGGAGCCGATTAACACCATCTACGGATTGGATATCGCCATCGTCAACCCGACCATTGACCCGACGTTTTCGTTCATGACCGTCGATCACGACGGAAAAATCCGCATGGATTGCTCGAGCCCGTATGCAATGGCCAGTCTTGTCGGCCTAAAAGATCAATATCAGGTAGCCTTCGCCAACGATCCCGATTCGGACCGTCACGGAATCGTTACTCCGGTTGCGGGGTTGATGAATCCAAACCATTATCTTGTCGTAGCCATTCAATACCTGCTCACGCACCGTCCGAATTGGCGGCAGGAAGCAGCGGTAGGGAAAACCCTGGTGAGTAGCAGCATGATCGACAGGGTCGTCCAGAAGCTTGGCCGCGAGCTGCGCGAAGTTCCGGTGGGGTTCAAGTGGTTCGTCCCCGGCCTCTTCGACGGTTCGTACTGCTTCGGCGGAGAAGAGAGCGCTGGAGCGAGTTTTCTCCGCCTCGACGGCACAGTTTGGACCACCGACAAAGACGGGCCGATCATGGACCTGCTAGCAGCGGAGATCACGGCACGTACCGGGCGGGATCCGGGAGAGCACTATCGCGAGTTGACCGAAGAGTTCGGTTCACCGTTCTATACGCGCATCGACGCAGCCGCCACTCCGGAGCAAAAAGCAAAACTGCAAAAGCTCTCGCCGGACGCAGTAAAGGAGTCGGATCTTGCGGGTG
>JBAVYX010000118.1:0-12159 GCA_049588475.1 Silvibacterium sp.
GAGTTCTACACCCCTACCCAGAAGCACGCTTCCACGCCACGCATCCTTCGTAAGAGCCGTATGCGTAAACGCGCTCGTACGGATCTCTCCGGGGGGCGCTCAGCGATGAGCGTCCCTACCGGGACCACCATCGGCAGAATCCGAAAATTGAATGTGGGCTACGGCGTGACAGACATTCCTCCGATTGCCGTCAAGCTGCTGGGAGGGAAAAGCTTGACCACAACATCTGCCGAAGACCACAGCTGTGCGTTCAATGATCTGCCGCCTGGGACGTACACGCTGACCGCGTACTTCCGGCCGGATACACGCCGTTCGAAAACGACACTGCCACAGTTACGGTTCGAGTCAAGAGTTGCGCGGTCAGACATGCGTCCCCGGAGCCAGGAAGGGCGTCTCCAGCTGCGCACCCATCTGGAACACTTACTACAGCTGTATCGCCGATCCCATCGGATGCACGATTGCACTCTTTCATTGAGAAATGCCTGCCCGCAAAGTGAAGCCGAGCTCGCGGCTGAGGGAACGCCTCACCCAAGACGCGGCCGATGCCAGAACCGCCGCCAGGGATGAGTGTGGCGTTTCCTTCCCGTTTCATCTTTCGCGCCTTGTGTGGAAAGCGCGGCTTACCGTTGGACTGCAGACGCGGCGAAACGCTCGACCAGGAATTCGCCGATCAGATGGAGTGCCTTCGCCGAGGCAGCCAGGCGCCCCATACTGCCGAGGAAACCGTGGGCCATGCCCTGCCAAACATCAAGTCGCGCATCGGCTCCTGCCGCGATCGCGCGCTCGACCAAGCGAACTGAGTCGTCAAGCAACACTTCGTCGTCGCCCACATGCACACGGATCGGAGGCAGGCTTGCCAGATTGGCATGGAGCGGAGAGGCGAGCGAATCACTGGCATCGCGGCCGGCCAGATACGAGCGCACCAGCTCGGTCACCTGAGACCGCGTGAAGTACGGATCAGCAGCAGCGCGTGTTCTCCAGCTCTCGCCGGAGAGCGTTAGGTCCGTTACTGGCGAGAGTACAACCGAGCCCACGAGCACGCTCCTGGCAGCGGCGCCACCAGCTGCGACGAAGACTAGGAGACCGAGAGCCAGATTTCCGCCAGCCGAGTCGCCGGTTACGGCGATCTTCGAGAAACCGCGTTCGATCAGACCGAGGTAGTTCGCCCGAATATCATCTTGAGCAGCGGGAAAGGGATGCTCAGGTGCGAGCCGGTAGTCGGGCACAAATGCTTGTACGCCGGCGCGAGCAGCGATGTGGCCCACCAGATGGCGGTAAGCCTGCGCAGAGCCCCAGTTGAACCAGCCGCCGTGGATGTGCAGAACGACTTCTCCGGGCCGAGCGCCTTCCGGCTTGCACCACAAGCCCGACACTCCGCCAACGGTGTCGGCTTTGTACGTCACGCGTTCGGGAACCGTGACGTGTTCCATGATGGCGTCAAAGAGGACCCGCGCGGCCGTCCCTTGCAGGCGGCCTTTGTGGGGCTCAACGACGGCGCGCATGGCGTCCATCGCGGCTGCATCTTCGGCAGTGATGGGATGGAGAACGGACCAGGCACCGGTCGTAACGTTGTTTCCGTGGGTTTCAGTCTGCATTCGGTTCCTCCAGCGCAATTCGCTCTTGCCCTATGCGGCTTTACTTTACTAGATGTAAAGTAAATAGTAAGGATGCGGTTTTTCTTTTACTTTCCGTTCCATTAAGGTAAATGCATGCAGAGACAGGGCTTCCAATCGCCCCATATCGGCAGGCCACGTAGTGAAGCGGCTGCCTCCCACGCTGCCATCATGGACGCTGTCCATGAGTTGTTAAAGGTGAAGTCTGCTCGCAACCTGACCATGGATGAGATTGCGAAGCGAGCCAATGTAGGCAAACCGACACTTTACAAATGGTGGCCGTCTAAAGCGGCGCTCATCATGGCCATGTTCCATGAGAGAATCGTCAGCCACGCAGAGGCGCCTGTCGCGGCGACGGCAGAAGAGGTGATTCGTGCCAAGATGCGCAGGCTGATTAGGGAGGTTAACGGGCTCTTTGGGAAAGTGGTGGCTGACCTGATCGCAGAGGGTCAGAGCGATCCAGCTATTTTGCGGGAATTCCACGAACGGCACGCCAGCTTGCGGAGGGCGTCTGCTGTCGCGGATATTGAACGAGGCAAATTGGCTGGTGAGTTCTCCCCCAACACCAACGCCGAGCTCCTTGTTGATGCAATTTTCGGACCGGTGTACTACCGGCTCCTGCTTCGATTCGCGCCCTTGACGGAAAAGTACGGCAACGACCTGATCGATCAGGTCCTGCTCGGAGTCCGTCCGAAACAAAACGCCCGCAAGCATCATCGGGGCATGCGTGGGAGCCCGCGATAATCAGAGCTTTGCCGTCAACTGGTCTCGGATAGTCGGAAGCATGAGATATTCATGGCGAGAGCTACGCAGACGCGCTGAGAAAGATTGGCTTGACCATCGTTTCGATCTTTGCCGCCATCTCTTCAGCGGCGACGCGGTCGGGTGTCTGGTACCACCGGCGGGCGGCGCCAAAGACGGCCCAGGCGGCGATGGTCGCCAGCAGTTCGGGATCCGCACCAGGCCGCATCTCATGCTTGCCGCCACCCTCCCGGAACATGCCCTCCACGACCGGGATAATGGATCTTTCCAGTGGCATTTTTGCCAATTGGCTGGGGCAGCCGGTGCTCTCCGCAAGAAAGTCGCAAACGCCCAGCGCGATGGCGCGCAGCGCACCATCGCAATTTGAGAAGGAAAGCCCGCGGCGCGCAATCAGCTCGCTGAAGCGAGCGGCGGTCATGGCCTGCAGCAGGGCGTCCTTGTCCGGGTAGTGAAGGTAGAAGGTGGCCCGGTTAAGGGTGGCCTCATCCGCGATCTCCTGAATGGAGATGTCGTCGAACTCCTTTTGATTCAGAAGGCTGGCCAGAGCCTCCATCAGCATTCGGCGGCTGCGGAGAATGCGGGGATCTGTCGATTCGCCCACATTGCCGGGTTCGAGCGTCTGGGCCATCATACTTTGAGGATATCTTCCTTACAAAAGATGCGTAATCGACAAACGTCGATTTATTGAATCGACATTTGATTATTAAACATCAATTGTCGCATAGGAGGTTCTCACCGTGCCTACACTTCTCCACATCGATTCCAGTCCTCTTTACGGCCGGTCCGTCTCTCGCCAGCTTACCGGCGCCTTTGTCGCTCAGTGGAAGTCTTCCCACCCGGATGGCACGGTGATCGACCGCGATTTGAATGCGACCTCAATCCCCCCTGTCAACGCCGAATGGGTGAGTGCCGTGTATACGCCGGAAGAGGCGCGTACCCCGGAGCAGAAGCAGATACTTTCGCTCTCGGACTCATTGCTCTTTGAACTGGAGCGGGCCGATGAGTACGTCTTTGGCGTTCCCATGCATAACTTCGGTGTGCCCTCGGTGCTGAAGCTCTGGATCGACCAGATTTCGCGTGTCGGCAAGACCTTTTCCTATACGGATGGAAGGCCGAAGGGACTGATCGTCGGCAAGAAGGCGACATTCATCATCGCCACCGGAGCCAGCTACGGTGCGCAGTCGCAGTTTGCTTCGCTTAATTTTGTAGAGCCTTATCTGCGGTCGCTCTTCGGCTTCCTCGGAGTATCGGACGTGGTGTTCTTGACCGCAGGTGGGACCACGGCCCTCAATCATCGGCAGGATCGCGATGCATTCCTTGCACCCCATCTTCAAGCCGTGCGAACGCACGCGCAGACCATTTAAAGGAGACCACCCATGAAAGTAGCTTCCACCATTGCACGGTATCTGCTGGGACTGATATTCACAGTCTTCGGCCTGAACGGATTCCTGAACTTTATCCACCAGCCGCCGCCGGCGAATCCGCTGGCGCTTCAGTTCTTGATCGCCGTCAGCTCATCGCACTTCGCCGCATTCTTCTTCGCGCTGCAGGTGCTTGGCGGGGTGTTGCTGCTCTCGGGTTACTTCGTCCCGTTGGCGCTGACAATACTTGCGGCAGAGCTCTACAACATTCTTGCTTTTCACCTCACGCTCGCGCCGGCCAGCATCCCACCAGCGTTGGTCGCGTCTGTGCTTTGGGTTTTAGTCTTCTTCCAGTACCGCAAGAGTTTCGAGGGCATTCTGGCCGCGAAACCTGTGGCGGAGGAATAATCATCCGACAAAAGGGTGAACCGTGTGCCGGAGATCTGTCCGACTTGCACCGAGCGGCCTTAGAGTCGCCGGAGCGTAGCTTGAAGTTCCCTTTTTCACGGACGACTGACGGACTAGCCAAGGAGTCACCGAATTTGCGGTCAGTAAGGAGGAGAGGCCTATGGCGTACAGCATTTCGACGCTGCTGACACGAAATCTTCAGGACGTTTTCGGTGAAGACGATCCACGGCGCAGACGTGCAGCGATCGACGAGATCTACACCGAAGACGTCGTTTTCTACGATCCGAACAAGGGCGTGTACCGTGGCCGCGACGAGATCGATCGCATCGCAGGCGTTATCAAGGCGACGCATCCCGACTTCAGCTATCAGCTGATTGCGGAACCCGAAGAAGTCGGCGATGGAGGGCGGGTTCCATGGGTATCTGGCCGCCCTGGCGAAGCGCCGGCATACGCCGGGACGGATTTCATCATCGCCCGGGACGGCCGGATTGCTGCCATTTATCTCTTCTTCGACAAGCTGTCGTGAACGAGGCCCGCGTTCCTTTGATCGGAGCGAAACGAGTATCCAACATGAAGAAAATCGGGTTCCTCTCATTCGGCCATTGGACACCTTCGCCGCAGTCACAAACGCAGTCGGCAGCCGACGCACTCCTGCAGTCCATTGACCTCGCCGTCGAGGCCGAGCGCCTGGGAATGGACGGAGCCTACTTTCGTGTTCATCACTTTGCGCGGCAACTGGCATCCCCGTTCCCGCTGCTTGCGGCGGTTGGTGCGAAGACGAGAAAGATCGAAATTGGCACAGCAGTGATCGACATGCGGTATGAAAATCCGCACTACATGGCTGAGGATGCCGGCGCTGCGGACCTCATAGCCGGCGGGCGTCTGCAGTTGGGAATCAGCCGAGGTTCGCCGGAGCAGGTCGTCGATGGCTGGAGCTACTTTGGCTATCGCCCCGCCGAAGGTGAGAGCGATGCAGAGATGGGCCGGCACCACGCCGAAGAATTTCTCGAGCTGCTGCATGGCAAAGGCTTCGCTCAGCCCAATCCACGTCCCATGTTTCCCAATCCGCCGGGGCTGCTTCGTCTTGAACCGCACTCCGAAGGATTGCGGGATCGTATCTGGTGGGGAGCGGCGTCCAATGCGACCGCTGCGTGGACTGCCAGGCTGGGAATGAACCTGCAATCCTCAACTCTCAAATTCGATGAGACCGGTGAGCCATTCCACGTTCAGCAGGCCGCCCAGATTCGCGCTTTTCGCACCGCGTGGAAGGAGGCCGGTCACCCCCGCGTTCCGCGCGTTTCGGTTAGCCGCAGCATCTTCGCACTGACGGACGATCGCGATTTTGCATATTTCGGACGACGAGACGAGGACGAGGACCAGATCGGCTATATCGATGGGCCCAGACGTGCCATCTTCGGCCGCACCTATGCGGCAGAGCCCGATGTGTTGGTTGAACAGCTCAGGCAAGACGAGGCGATTGCCGAGTGCGACACGCTCTTGCTCACGGTCCCGAACCAGCTAGGCGTTGCATACAACGCGCATGTCATGGAATCCATTCTGACCACTGTCGCTCCAGCTCTAGGCTGGCGCTGACGCACCAACCGTCAAATCAGAATTCGATCTCCCAGCATCAATAGCCAAGTGCCGTCGCGTATCGTCTCGTAGCCTTGGCGATTGGCCCGTCACGCAGAAGCCATTGGAAAAGATTGGTTGGTTGCCTCTGCGTTACTACTTCTTAGTCAATCCCATTTGCTTTGCAATCGCGCCATCGACCATCCGAATTGGAAGAAGTCGCGGCAGCGTCCAGTTCTTGAAACGTTGGGGCACAACGGCGTACCTGGCCTTCGGTTTCGCCGTGGTCAACGCAACGTAGACGGCTTGCCCGAGTCGTTCGGGGGATAGGCCCCTCCGCCCCTCTCCCACGATGTAATGCTGAAAGCTCTTAATTGCTTCCCAATAGGGAGTCGTCTCAAACTCACTCAGATCTTCCTTTTCGCCTTTATCGTACATAGCGGTGTTGACTGTGCCAGGTTCGATGATCACCAAGTCAATGCCGAACAACATCAATTCCCGCCTGAGCGCCTCTGACATGCCTTCCAGGCCCCACTTTGAAGCTGTGTAAGCGCCGAGTAGAGGTATGGCAACTTTTGCTGAAGAAGAGCTGATGTTCACAATTCGCCCCACCGGCCCTGTTCTTCTGTTGTCTGTGCCGAGCAGAGGAGCAAAAGCCTGCGTCACCATAAGAGGACCGATCATGTTCGCCTCGAGTTGACGCCTGTACTCGCTCTGCCGCAGATGTAAGAGAGGCCCACTGACTACAATTCCGGCGTTGTTGACTAGGCCGAGAAGCCTGTTTGAGCCGAGCATCGCGCCCACTTTTTCGGATGCGCGCCGAATGGCGTCAACATCCGTGATGTCTATGAAAAGTGGGACGTAGCGGTCACCGAATTCCTTCTGAAGGCGGTCGGCGTCAACCTGTTTCCGCACTGAACCGAAAACACGAAAGCCATTCGCGATGAGGACTCGTGCCGTCCCAAATCCTATTCCAGTTGATACTCCGGTTACGACGACATCCCTCGGATTCGACATGCCCATCCCTCCTATTTTGAAACTGATCAGCGTACATCTTCATAATGTACACTGTACACTTTCACCGAACTGGCGTCAAGGTGTACGCTGTCCACGAGCCTTATCCATCAAGAACAGACCGACACGCCATCCTTTCCGTGGCGGTAAAGGAGTTGTCGCGCGTAGGTATCCGAGACCTCTCGCTTCGCAACATAGCCGCGTCTTTCGATCTCGAACCGAACGCTCTTTATCGCTATGTTTCGGACCGGCAGCGCTTGAAGCAGCTCTCGCAGATGAATGCGCCCGCCTATTGGAACTGCGTTGAGAAAGGCTGCCGACGGCTGTTCGGCTGTGAAAGCAATTCGTAAAATGGCCGCTGCATACCTTCGCTTCGCACGGGATCATCGCCATCTTTATGCAGACCGGCGAGCAGCATTGGGCGATTGAAAGCGGCAGAGTTGCCGGATTTATTTAGATGGCGGTGCGTCCTCCATCCACGGCGAGTTTTGCGCCGTGAATGAAGCTGGCGCGGTCTGTCGCCAGGAAGACAATCGCTTCTGCTATCTCATCGGCTGTTGCCGGACGTCCCGCCGGCGCCTGGGCGGCTAGCTGTTCGAGACCCTCGCCCATCGCCTCCGTACCCTCCGTGCGTGTGGGTCCTGGACTCACGGTGTTCACGCGGACACCCTTTGGTCCATATTCGGCAGCCCAGGTCTTTGTTAACAGATTGATGGCAGCCTTGCTCGAACCGTAGAGGCTCATCCCAGACGCTCCGTAATCGGCAGCCATCGTCGAAAGATTCACGATTGCCCCTTTGCCTCTCTCGGCCATCAGTGGAGCAAGCGCCGCGACGAGAAAATATGGAGCCTTCACGTTTGTTGAAAAGACGCGGTCAAACTGCTCTTCCGTCATTTCATGCGTAGGTCCGAAAGGATAGATGCCGGCATTGTTGATAAGCATATCGACATGGCCATTTCCGAGTTCGATCGCTTTCCTAGCCACGTCGCGAGCGCTGTCTGCGCCTAGAAGCTCGGGAGAAATAAAATCTGCTTTGCCTCCAGCGGTCCGAATTTCCTCGAGTGCCTTCTTCCCGCGCTCCGCATTTCGCCCCACAACCAAAACGTGAATGCCGAGCTGAGCCAGTTTCTTGGCTGTCGCGAGACCGATTCCGCTCGTTCCACCGGTTATAAGCGCTGTCGAAGTATTGTCTGTCATCTGCAATCCCTCATGGCCAAGAAGGCGTCAACAGAAGAGTACGACATTGTGATCTTTGGCTGTGGCTCAACGCGGGCCTGGCTCAGGGCAGCTTGTCGAAGAAAAGATAAATGGCGGCAATCCGGCCGTCCCGGGCGATGATGAAATCCGTTCCGGCGTATGCCGGCGCATCGCCAGGGCGGCCGGATACCCAAGGAACCCGCCCGCCATTGCCCACTTCCTCGGGCTCGGCAGTTAGCTGATAGCTAAAGTCGGGATGAGTCGCCTTGATAGCGCCTGCGATGCGATCGATCTCGTCGCGGCCACGGTAGGCACCCTTGCTGGGATCATAGAAAACAACATCTTCGGTGTAGATCTCGTTGATCGCTGCGCGTCTGCGCGCCGGATCACCTTCACCAAAGACGTCCTGAAGGTTCCGTTTCAACAAGGTCGAAATGCTGTACGACATGTTTGTCTCCTCCTTTGAAACAATTTGGGCCATACGAGGACTGGGGTGAACGTGGAACTCGCTTTTACGAAATCGGCACCTGTCTAAGCCAATTATCTAGCCAATCCGATATTGGCCACCGTCAACGACAATTGCCTGCCCAGTAATAAACGCCGCATCATCACTCGTCAGAAAGAGAACTGCACCGGTGACATCCTCAGGTTCTCCTAGCCGCTTAATCGCCTGCTGGTTCCACGTGTCGCGTTTTTGCTCGTCGGATTGTGGTGAGATTGCAAGTGTGTTCGTGAGACCCGGCAATACTGAGTTCGCGGTAATGCCGTCACTTGCAACGTCGTTTGCCAAACCTCTCATGAAGCCGATGATTCCCATCTTTGTAGTGATGTAATGACTCATGCCCGGTATAGCCAACCCAACCATGTTCGACGAAATGCCGACGAAGCGGCCCCACTTCTTCTTCCTCATCGCTGGCAAGAAATATTTCACGCTCAAAAAGTGAGAGTCCAAGTTCGTAGCCATCGTCTTTCGCCACGTCGGTAAATCCAGGTCATCGATAGTGCGATTCGGAAAATAGCCGGCATTATTCACAACAATGTCCACGTCGCCGAGATCTTGAGCCTTGCCGGCTACGGAGCGCCAATCCTCTTCCCGCGTCACATCAAGTTGAAGCGCGAAGGCCTCGGGACCAATTTTGCGCGCGGTTTCGTGCGGCGGCTCAAGGTCGGTTGCAATTACCCTTGCGCCCCGCGCTGCGAATGCCAACGCGATTGCTTGGCCAATACCCTGGCCGGCCCCGGTGATCAAGGCCACTCGTCCATCGTGTGTTCTTATTGACGTTTTCATTTCTCCCCCTCAGCCTTCGCGTGCTGTCTTTAGGGTCGACGTTCGCCAGAGAAGATCGTCGACATTCTGTCCGCTGCACAGCACCGCCACGAATCAGGGATGGGTCAGCCCGCTCATGGCCTGGAGATCTCTACGACACGCGAAGCACGATCTTGCCATGTGCACTGCGTCTTGCCGCACTCGGCGCCCTGGACGACACCCCATGAACGCCTGGCAGATTCCCAGCGACGTCCCCCCCCGCGTGCAATCGCCGGCCCCGGTACATACCCTGATAGCTTTCATGCGATCCCTCCTTTGGGTTCTCTTGTCTCACTGCCCGTCGGGCCGCGCGTTGACGCGTGCCCAGTCAGGGAGCTTGGTGAGTGGGCGGCCGAACTCGCGTTCCAAGCCAGCGATGTCGGCGCTGTAGCCGACGTTTTCGAACCACTCGAGCATCAGCGCCATCTCCTTGCTGTACTGGCGGACCTGTTCGATGGGTGTTTGCGCGAATGCAATCGGCCGACCCAGCGTCTTCGTGAGGATCTCCGCCGACTCTGCCATCGTTCGCACGTCACCGGCAAGGTCGATCTCGCGGCCGTTCAAGACGGCGGCATCGGTGAACGCCCGCGCGCCGAACCAGCCAATGTCGTCTACCGCAATCATCTGTAGCTTCGTTGCGGGACCTAGCGCCCAGGCCAGCGTGGAGCCCTGAAGACTGAAGGGCGCCAGCAGGTTCTCCATGAAGAACACGGGACGCAGGATCACATGCGAGGGGAAGCTCAGGCCACGCACGGTTTCCTCGATACGCCCCTTGTTGTCAAAGTGCGGGACGCCCGTTCCCTTGTGCGCCGATCCGACCGATGTGTAGACGTAGTGTTCGACGCCGGCTTCGCGCGCCAGCGTCGCAAGACGCTTGCCCTGCGCCTCTTCCCGCTCGACGCCCGCCTCCCCGGCGTTCTGTACGCCGAAGACGCCCCATGCGCCGGCCAACGCACGACGCAGTGATGCCTCGTCATCGAAATCACCCTTGATGATTTCGACACCCTGGCGCGCGAGCGCCGCTGCCGGCCCGCTGTCCGGCTTGCGCGTCAGACCGCGCAGATTGAACCCGGCGCCCTCGAGCGCCCGCGCAACCGCGCCCCCCTGCTTGCCTGTGACTCCGGTGATGAGAATCGTTCGATTGCTTGTCATGGCTGAAACCTCATTTCTTGATCATGCGCATCGTGCTGAGTCAGTCAGGCCTGTGCTTGGAAGCGCGCCTGGAATAGAGCGGCAAAGGCCGCCCGAACATGGACGAATACCAGAGCCCAAAGCACCGTGACGAAGAGGGCCAGCGGGAGACCGCTCGGGGCCATCAGAGCATGAAAGGAGAGGATGTTGACGATAACCGGCGCGAGAATGGCAAGCGCCAGGGGCACGTACCGATTCGCCAGAAGAAGCACCCCACCGATCACCTGAAGCGCGAAAATGAGAGTGAGGTAATGTGAGACAAAGAGGGCTCCCATGAACTGTCCCGCGACGCCACTTGGTGGTGGGAGCGGAATGAAGTGCAGGAAACCATTCAGGCCGAATACCAGAAAGATCCCTCCTGCCAGGTATCGGGCAATTGTGGACGCGGTTTTCATAACGGATCTCCTTTGTTAACGATCATTACTATCGACGCCAACTATCTTGACGCCAATACAACTGATGGCATAACCTCTTGGAGGATTCAGGTTATTTATGGCCAAAGCCACTCAAAAGGCAGACCACGTCTGGCTCGTCATGATCAAAGCGATGCACGCGCTTACCCGCTATGCAGCAGCCGGGATTGAAGGTACGGGACTCGGCAATTCCGATTTTCGGGTGCTGGAAGTGCTACTCCACAAGGGCCCATTGCCTGTGAATACGATCGGCCCAATTGTTAATCTGACTCCGGGTTCAATCAGTATTGCGGTTGAGCGCCTCGTTGAAAAAGGCCTGGTCACCCGGGTCGAGAGCGCCGAAGACCGGCGCGTTCGGATGGTTGCACTCACCCCGTTTGGCAAAAACCTGATTGTTGCTGCCTTCCAAAAGCATGCAGCGCAGATGAGACGAGTATTCTCTGAGCTCAGCACAGAGGAACTTCGCGACTTCGAAGTGGCGCTCAAGAGAATCGGCAAACGGGCTGCGGGTCTAATGGAGAAAAGTTCAGGCGTGTCTCGGATCGAAAAAGGAGACCAGCAATGAGTAACACCACCATCTCCCCGCAGGAGGCAGCGGATCACTTATCTGGAAATGCGACGATTCGGCCGAGCGGCGAGAAGCCTGTTCTAACCAGGCCTTCGCCGCCAGCCTCAGATGTATCTCGCGCAGGACGATCGTCAAAAGGTCAACTTCCTATTTCGCCTGCACCAGCCCCGCAATAACCGCAGCAAGTTTATCGAGTATCTGGTTCCAGCCCTCCATTTGACCGCTAGTTTTCGCGCTCTCCATGGGTTCATTTCCAATGAAGGTAAGTTTCGTCTGGCCGTTTCCGAGATCCTCAAAGATGGTCACGTCGTACGCACCGTCTATAGCCTCATGTTCTATTCCTAATTGCGCAGGCTCGATCTTGTTTCCCTTGGAGTCGGAAAAGTACATCAAGGAAACGATCTTCTCGTACGGAACAATCTCGTGGTATTCAACCGCATTCCAGAACTCCTGCCCATCCGGCGACTTCATGCAGCAGAGAAGTTTTCCTCCAACGCGAAAATCCATCTCGCAAACGGGCGCAGTAAAGCCCTTCGGTCCCCACCACTGCATGACGTACTTCGGGTCTGTCCACGCCTTCCAAACCAACTCGCGTGGGGCATCAAAAACTCTTGTAACGACCATCCGCTCAATTTCGCTAACCGTGTTTTCTGTCATCTCTGACCTCCTCTTTCTTCATTTGATTTACAACTACTTCCAGTTTGTCGAAACTCTCTTCCCAGAATCGGCGATAGCTAATCGCCCAGTCGCTGAC
>JBAVYX010000119.1:0-4639 GCA_049588475.1 Silvibacterium sp.
GAAAGAGAATAGCGAAGATACCACCGGACAGTACAAAGGATGATGCCGGGTTCGGTCTGCCGCCATTTGAAGATCGCCGGTCGGGTTCCCATTTCGCGATTCTTTCACGTCACCAGCCAGCCACCCTAAAAGTTGCAACACATCCCCCTTCCGCGACCCCGGACAATTGGTTTGGATCTCCAACAGCGATTGCTGCAGCACACAGGTCGAACACCTTGCAGACCTCCAGCAGCAGAATCAGTCCTTCTCCGATCTGGCCGGCTGGTTTGCCGGTTACGGCTCGGGCGACCGCGAATTGACAGGAAGCGGCGAGCCGGAGCGGCTTACGAGCGTACCGGTCACCGGGAACTTCTTCCCCTTGCTGGGAGTGGAACCCGCAATCGGAAGATCGTTCACCAGGGAGGAGAGCCAGGGGAAATATTCGGCTCCGCCCGCGATGCTCTTGAGCTACAGCTTTTGGCGCAGGCATTTCGCTTCAGACCCGACAGTCGTGGGCCGGAAGCTGACCTTAAACAATCAGCCGGTAACTGTAGTCGGCGATCCTGCCCGAGTCGTTTGACTTCGCGAGCATCTTTGCTCCGGGCACTCCGGTCGATATCTTTATTCCCTGGCCGCTGGCAGATACGGCGAAACCACAAGGAAACACGATGGCCCTCGTGGGAAGGCTGAAGCCCGGCGTTACCATCGCGGGTGCTCAGGCTGAGTTCACCACCCTGGCAAAACAACTGGAGAGCCAGTATCCAAAGCGGAATACCATCCGTCCAAAGCTGGTTCCGCTGGAACAGCATGTAAGCGGACAAGTCCGTCCAGCACTCATCGTCCTGATGTGCGCGGTTGGTGTGGTGATGTTGATTGTCTGCGCGAATGTTTCGCATCTGCAATTGGCTCGAATGGGAGCGCGCCAAAAGGAAATGGCGATGCGGGCGGCGTTGGGAGCTACTCGTTTTCGGCTGCTGCGGCAGGTGCTGACCGAAAGCATCACTCTCTCCTGTTGCGGCGCCGCATTGGGTCTCCTTCTCGCAGTCGCCAGCACGCGCGAACTGGCGCATCTTCATGCGTTCAACCTTCCGCTTCTCGAGAGCATTCGTGTCGATGGGAAAACGCTGGCCTTCACCCTGCTCGCGGCGGGCGCCACGGGCGTGCTCTTCGGTCTTGCGCCCGCGTTGCAAGTTTCCTCGTACAAGCTCCGTGAAGGGCTGCAGGAGGCGAGCCGCGAATCGAGCCCCAGCAGCTGGCATGGCTGGTTCCGCGACGGACTTGTGGTCTCCGAGTTCGCCCTTGCCTGCCTGTTGCTGGTCGGCGCGGCTCTGCTCATTCAGAGCTTTCTGCACGTGCTGGACGTGAATCTGGGATTTCAGCCGGAGCGAGCAGTGGCATTGAGGATCGATCCGAGTTTTCCGATCTCGAACATCAAACAACTGAACTCCTATATCGACGATGTGTTGCAGCGCGCGCGCTCCATTCCCGGCATCACGGCAGCCGGATTGGCCGATATCCTGCCGCTCGACGGAGATCGGTCCTGGCAAGTCAAGGCCAAAGGACAGGTGTACGACAAGGTCCACTACCCGCCTGAGCCATATATTCGCGTCATCACCGATGGATACTTCGACGCACTGGGAATCCAGCTCAAGTCGGGGAGAGAATTAACGGCGAGCGACCGAGCATCGACAGAACCCGTGGTGATGGTAAACGAGACGCTGGCTCGCACTCTGTGGCCTGGGCAGAACCCGATTGGACAGATGGTCATGCAGGACGGAGGACGGCAAGTCGTGGGCGTGGTTGCCGATGTGCATCACGGAGGTCCAGAAAGAATGGGCGGACCTGAAATGTATATTCCCATGCGGCAAACCGGAGACTTCCCGGCGATGAAACTTGTGGTGCGAACCGCGCTTCCGCTGGATAGCCTGGCGGCGGATATCCGAACGGCGCTGCGGCCCATCGATCCGAATCTCCCGGTGACCGAGTTTCAAACGCTTCAAGGGTTGGTCGACAAAGTGATCTCACCCCGGCGATTTCTGGTCATGCTGCTGGCGGGATTTGCAGGGTTCGCGCTGTTGCTGGCGTCGCTCGGGATTTATGCGCTGATCTCTTATTCGGTGAATCAGCGCACGAAGGAAATTGGCATCCGCATGGCATTGGGAGCGAGCGCCGGGCGCGTGCAGCGAGGGGTGCTCGCGAAGACGCTATGGCTTGCCCTCGCCGGGGTGGCTCTTGGCACGCTCGGCTCTTTCGTGCTGAATAAGTGGATCGCGTCCCTGCTATTTGGCACAACGCCAACGAACCCAGTGGTCTTCTCGGGCGTAAGCTTGCTGCTTAGCGCAGTCGCGTTGATTGCTGCGTACTTTCCTGCGCGGCGAGCCTCGCGCATTGACCCCATGCGAGCTCTGCGAACGGAATAGGCTAATGGTCCGAGAATTGGCGTGAGTTCAATACATGCAAAATCTCTAGCGCCGTATCGACAGTGCTCGGCAGGCAGAGTTCGGCTTGCACAAGATTTTGGAGCGAGCATTGTGGATACGGCGATTTGTACTAAACCCGGTGAGGTTTTGGCAGGACAATTGCTTTATGGGAATTCAATTCCTCGCAGCTATTTTGGGCTGACTTGAGCGGAGGCGTCGTGACTGCCTTGGGCAACCTGCAATTTGTCCTGCCAAAAAATCTACCACGCTTCCACCTACCCGCGGAGCGGGTTTAGTACAAATCGCCAATGCTTGATTCGAGTGAGCTCGGTCCTGGAAACGCGCTTTGCCCTGATACCAACATTGAGACTTTTCAGTTCTCGCAGCGAACAGCCGTTATCGCGCGGCAAATGGCTTGCCCCGCACGCTCGTGTAGACGGCATCAAAGACCTTCAGGCCGTTGATATTCGTCACCCCGTCGACGGTGATCGGATCGCTGATATCCAGCACCTTGCTCTCCGCGTTGGTGAACGCTGGCCACGGGAGAAGGTCCGGGCTGTTCGGATTGCCCGACCTCGCGAACTTGACCCAGTAGCTGGACATCTCCTCGGCCACTTTCCGATCGGCCTTGCTCCAGCGCCAGGGTTCCTGGTTCAGATGGTCGAAGACATACCAGAGCTCGGCGAAATGGCTCGCGCCCCAACCTTCATACACAGAACGGGCCGGAAACGGTGGCTTCTGTCGAAACGAATAGTAGTAGACAGGGTTTTGCCCAGTTCCGGCTTGCAGCCTCGCCCATGCCCACATATCCCAGCCGAAGCGGAGATCGCGCTCGAGGTCGAGCCTCGCCTGCCGCGCCTCTTCGTCGGTGGCATGGGGATACGCCGCGATCAACGGAGCCGGAAGCTGGCCAAAGCTATGCTCGATGTCGCTTTCGAAAGTGGCGGCCTTCACGTGGGTGACATCCGTTAAAGAACGCGCCTCTTCGGCGTTCGAACCTAGGAGCAGCGGGACATCGTTCTGCCGCCCTGAAGTGAACGCTTCGTAGGGCGAAACGGGAAGCACATAGGGTTCGATCACCGGGTGAACAATGCCGCCGGCGTTGCCAGTGAGACGATCTGCTGGCAGCCGTCGCAGTTCCTTGAGAGAGGATGCACCCAGCGAAACCGCGTACTTTTCTCCGTCGCCCTCTGCGTTGGCCAGTAGGTATTTCGGTGCTAGCTGGAGCGGTTCAAACAGACCGCCGCTTTCTCCAATGGCGCGCTGAAATAAGCCCTTCGCCAGCGGCGAGGCCATCAGGATGCTGACCGATATCGCTCCTGAAGATTGACCGGCGATGGTTACATTCTTCGGATCGCCGCCGAAGGCTGCAATGTTCCTCTGGATCCATTCCAGTGCGGCGATCTGGTCCATCAGGCCGTAGTTGCCGGACGAGTGCTGCGCGGACTCGCGTGTGAGCTCCGGATGCGCAAGAAAGCCAAGCGGGCCAAGTCGATACGCAATGGTGACAACAATCACGCCTTTATGCGCGAGCTGGTCGCCCCAGTACAAGGGCATCGAGGCCGACCCGTTGATGTAACCCCCGCCATAGATCCAGACGATCACCGGCAGGCGTTCCCGCGCGCTCTTCGCCGGCGTCCAGATGTTGAGAAAGAGACAATCCTCACTCACTGAGGGTGGCGTCTCGCCAGGCATGGACACACCGGTTTGCATACACGCGGGGGCAAACGCCTCCGCCTTACGCGTGCCAGTCCAGGGTGTGACACGTGCCGGAGGCCGCCAGCGCAAGTCGCCGACCGGCGGGGCAGCAAAAGGAACACCTTTGTAGATATACAACCCGCTTTCGCGTATCCCGGATATCGCGCCGGATTCCGTCGAAGTCGTAGGGCTTTGCGCCAGCGCGAGAGGGGACGTCGCTGGAACGATGACGAGAAGCAGGGCTTCGAGCAAGCCCTTGGAAGAGAAGATGGGCATATGGACTTCCTGGTCGCAAGATTACTCTCGCCAGTGTTTGGCAGGAGCTATCTTCGCTGGCTGACCGGGAAGCGAAGGGGTTGAAGCGACTACGATGAGCATAGGAGGACGATCGTATGTTTTGTACCGTCTGCTGTTCAGAGATACGGCTTGCGATCTAGTTTTGTTCCTTCAGCTCATCGACGAGCTTTGAATTTTTCAGGAACTGCTTCGCCACACCCTCTTTCAACTAACTACTTTCCGTCGCAAAATGGCTGAATTTGGGA
>JBAVYX010000120.1:0-8066 GCA_049588475.1 Silvibacterium sp.
CGCAATGTTCCACTCCCACTACATCCTCTTCGTGAGCACAATCGAGTTGATCTGCGGCGCCTTGTTGCTGGTAAACCGCTATGTTCCGTTGGCCTTGACCATCCTCGCGCCGATCATTGTCAATATCATCATGTTCCACATTTTGTTGCCGCCCGTGGGATGGCAACCCGGAGTTCTCGCGGCGATCTTGTGGATCATCCTGTTTATCCACTACCGCAAGTATTTCTCGTGCATATTCGTGCAGCGGGCATCCTGATCGGCAATCGCCGCGCCGAAATTTCGCCTGATTTTGGCGGCTACCTGACCTTAAGCTGTTTAAGATCGCCGAAGCGAGCGTAAAATGCGCAATTTGAAATGAGCATTTGCAGACCCTGAGACGGATTCATTTTCCAACTTTTAGGCCTGTACAACGCTTACTGGACCTGTTGGTTGCCTTAGCTGTTGATTGAATAACCGTAATCGCGCCTGGACGACCTGTTTAATCGATTCTCCCGCGGCAGGCAGAAGTTTATAGGGAACAATCTCCCGTGGATATTTGGCGAATGCGTCTTCCAGGCCGCGCCGCCAAGCTACCCGCAACTCGGTGTTGATGTGAATGATATTTATTCCGGCTGCGATCGCCCCTTGGAGGTCATCGTCTTCTGTACCCGAGCCTCCATGCAGGGTTAATAAACTTCTGGACGCGCTCTTAATCTCTCGAATCCGTGTTATGTCGAGCCGCTTTCTCACGCCGCCTTCCACCATGGTCTGCAGCATGCCGTGCATATTACCGACTGCCGGAGCGAGAATATCGACGCCGGTGCCTTCTACATACTGCTTTGCTTCCTCCGGAGTAGTAAGGACCCCCGAGCGTTCAGGCGCCGCTTCATGAATCTCGGACCCTGTTCCGATGTCTCCAATCTCCCCTTCCACGAGAATCGCCGGATTGATTGATTTCAGCGCCTCCACCGCCTGCTTCGTTTGCCTGACATTCTCCTCGAACGGTAATGCGGATAAATCGTAGACGATCGAATCGAATCCGGCCTTGGCCGCCGCAATTGCACTGCTCAGGGAATGCGAATGATCAGCATTGAGAAAAATGGGGAAGTTCTCTTCCTCGCGAAGGCTTTTCACCAGAGCCGCGATTTGAGCGACACCCAAAAATGTGCGCTCGCCTTCCGATGCGCCGACAATTACCGGGACCTTCAATTCCTGAGCAGATGCGAAGACGGCTTTTAACAAAATCCAGTCGGAGATGTTGAAATGACCAACGGCCGCCCCCCTGCTTTGGGCTTCTTCCAAAAGACTTCGAAGCTGGGTCATGATTTTCTCCCTTTACCCATTTAGTGCTGCACTACTCCAGCGCCCTGTATCGCTAGTGCTTCCTGAGAACCTGTACCGACACTTGCCGATAGCGACGGCGCGGAGGAGAACAACGGAATTAGCCCCTCCACTAGAGTCGGATGTGCCCAGATGGCTTCGCGGAGCGCGGTGTAAGGCAATCCCGCCATCATGGCAGTCTGTACTGAGGCCATAATCTCCCCACCGTCTACAGCAAAGGCCGTGAAACCGAGAACGCGATCGCCGTTAACCTCGACCAGCGCCTTTAAGAATCCACGTGTTTCAGATAGCGTGAGCGCTCGGAGCACCCGCTCCATTGGGATCTTGAATAAGCGGTAAGTAATTCCTCCAGCTTTGGCTTGTTTCTCACTGAGGCCTATGCGCGCAAGTTCGGGGTCTGTAAAAAGGGTGTAGGGGATTAGCCTGCCAGTTGTCACGTGGTTGCCCCCCATGAGGTTGTCATGGACTACACGAAAGTCGTCAACGCTAACGTGGGTGAACTGAGGGCTTCCCGCTGCTTCGCCGATAGCCCAAACGCCGGGCGCAGTTGTCTCGAGTCGTTCGTTGGCCTTGATGTAGCCGCGATCGGTCACCTCAATGCCGGCCAATTCCAGTCCGATGTTCTCCGTGTTTGGCCGTCGGCCCCCCGCGACAAGCAGATGAGTGCCCGCAAGAGTCTTTTCTCCCCCGTCTTGTTCGACAACAACGGTCACTGAATCACCTGATTTTCCCGAAATCCGTCTCACCCGTGCGTTCAAGATCGTGTCGGTGCCCTCGTCCCGGAACAAATTGGCAATCGCTTCCGTTACGTCATCATCTTCCCTATGCAGCAAATGATCATTTCGATCAATGATCGTAACCTTGCTGCCGAACCGGCGCATCGCCTGCGATAGTTCCAGACCCACGTAGCCGCCACCGATCACAATAAGGTGCGTGGGAATCTGATCTAATTCGAGTGCCTCGATGTGCGTGAGTGGCTGCGCCTCGGCCAGGCCTGGAGTCGATTCCAATGCAGCCCGCGTGCCAGTGCTGAGGATTACATTCGCTCCGCGGAGGAGCCGGGTTGTCCCGTCAACGAGACTGACCTCCAAGGTCTTCGGACTCACGAAGCGCCCCGATCCGAGAATAAATTCCGCTCCGGTCTGCTTGAAGTTGTCCAGGTACATATCATTCAAGCCCGATACCATCGCCCGTTTTCGAGCGCGCACTGCCGGC
This sequence comes from Silvibacterium sp., assembly GCA_049588475.1. GTDB lineage: Bacteria > Acidobacteriota > Terriglobia > Terriglobales > Acidobacteriaceae > Silvibacterium. The sequence goes on from JBAVYX010000120.1 coordinate 2,536, forward strand.
ATATCAATGCGGAAGCCGTCTGCGGCAAGGCCGAACTCCTTGCCTCGACGGAAGTAGGACGCTACTCTCGCGCTGTGGAGGATGTTTTTACTCGGCAAACAGGCAATGTTCGGGCATGATCCACCTATGTATTTGCGCTCAATCACCGCAACGCGCTGTCCTTGACTGGCAAAGGTCCACGCGGCGATTGTGGATCCTGTGCCGCCGCCGAGAATCACCAGATCGTACTCTTCCAAAACGCGAGCTTGGTTTGCATGGGTTGAAGAAAGTGTTTCGCTGCGATTCATGTGCATTTCTCCGCTTTGCAGGTTTGTCATGGTTTGAGTGGGATATGTAGATGCCCTTGATTTCGCCACCGCCCATAGGTACAGAAGTTCCTATCCTCCACTTAGTCGTGGGCTAATCTACACCCGCGACTTCCCGTTGCCGGCCCTGACCTCAATCTGCTCTGCCGTATAGCGCTTCCCATGTGTCATCCGACAGCTCCTTCTGTTTCAGTTAGTAGCATTTGTTTTCGGAAAGGATCGCTTTCTTGCCGAAATAACTGATCAGGTAAAACGATACCCGAGGGATATGACATCCTTGAAAAGGAAGAGGCCCAAATTACTCATGTACCTCATCCCGTGAATCCCAGGTATGGAAATAATCCGCCGAAGGTAGTTATGACCATGGTGCTGGTTGTAGAGAACATGACCGTTGTGATGAGCCCTCCTACGATGCCGGCCTTTTGGGCGAAAATAGCCCGCGATAATCAAGATCGCGGCAAGCCACTCGGTAAGGCCGATGAAGTCTGATCCGATATAGGGACCGAATAACTTAAAGTGCCAGCTGATCAGCGGGCTGTTAGAAACCAGGGAAATTATCCCTTCGGCGCCAGGAGCTGTCATTTTAAAAGATCCTGCCCAGAGGAACATAACAGTCATGCCGATACTGATGATCAGAAAGGGGATATTTCGATCACTTATCCACGCGGCTAATTTGGTTAGATTGCCTTTGGCGACTTGTGAGAGGTTAGCAGGAGAGACTAGGTCTTGTTTCTCCGCGTTAATTGCTTGTCCTGATAAGTCCCGACTCATGGATTACTTCTCCTTGGAAACCATCCTCCAGCTCAACTCACCTTGAACCCTTAACGAGCCCTTAGGCGACGATGAGATGACCCTGCTTCATATGCCCTTGACCTCGCCCCCGTCCATTCGTACCGATGTGCCGGTCATCCATTTCGCCGCCGGCGAGACCATGAAGGCGAGCAGCTCGGCGATCTCTTCCGGCTGTCCGTAACGACTAATGCCTGCTTCTTCGGGGAACTTCTTCATCGCCTCTTCGACGCTCATGTTGTGCGCGGGTGCCCATTTCTCCAGAAAGGAGCGCCGTCGTCCCGTCATGACCGCACCGGGCACGATGCTGTTGACCTGAACGCCGTCCTTGATCCCTTGCTCGGCGAATGCTTTGGCGAGTGCAGTGATCGCTGCATTGGTCGATGCTACGGCGGCAAAGGCAGGTTTCGGGTCGAGCGCGGCACTGCCGGACATAAACACAACCGAACCCTTCGACGCCTTGAGCGCTTGCCAGGCGCAGATCGTCAAGCGGCGCGCACCGTGCAGCTTAAGTTCCATGCCGACTTTCCATTGTTCGTCTGTCATTTCAAATAAGTCGATCTGTGGGACGGCGCCGGCAATATTGAGCAGGGCATCAATTCGGCCAAAACAGTCCAGCGTTCCTTTGATGAGGATTTCGGCAGACGAGGGCTCGCTCAGGTCAAGTGCATAAACCACCGGTTCGGCTCCTGCCGACCTAACTGCAGTTGCGGTCTTCTGCAATTCGCTCTCATTTCTTGCGGCTAATATGAGGGCGGAGAAATCACGGGCAAGGCGCAAAGCAGTGGCTTGCCCGATGCCATGGCTTGCTCCGGTAACGATGGCGAGAGAACTGATTTTCATGACTTCCTCTGCAGTTGCTTTTCCGAGATCATGTGATCTGGAATTAATGGGGCAGTTCCGAAGTTCACGCTGAATCGCTTGCACCATACCGATACAGCCCGATACTTTGACAAATCCACATCCGGGCCCAAAGCATAGTTTTGATCGCCGACGTTTCCCTTGATCGGTCCCAGATCGATAAAGCCCGCGTGCAGTACAGTTGCGGCGTCGCTCGCATCGTCGGCGGCGACCATGTAGACGTGAACATCCGGGCCGTTCGACGTGCTGAAATTCGTGAAGCGAAGCACACGGCTGCCGTCGCCGACGCGATAGACGGTTGCGGTACCTTGGGTCGGATGCAGAATGCTGTGAAAACTTCCGGACTCGAGGGTCTGCAGGTTGGATGAGTTGGTTTCGGCAGCCGGGAGTTTCTCCTGGACTCTTCGATTGACGATGAGTCGCTCTGGACGAAATACATACCAAGTAACAAAGAGGACAATAAGGGCTGCGGGAACTACAATCTTCCACCTTTTCATTTCACGTCTCCTACTTTTGTGAATGCCCGTTTTCTCCACCAAGGAGAGCTGCTGCATCCGTTAGCGTTTATGACCAGAGCGTTTTACACGCAGCTTCCATGATCACCGCAAACACGAGATTCGGCGCCGTATACATCGGAACATGGTCTACGGGGTGTGAATGGACGGTTGCGCCCATGCGGTCAGCCATAAAGCGCTGGGTCTTGGGACTAATCATGCGGTCTTCTTCCGCAATCAGGAACCATGAAGGCTTTGATTTCCACGCGGGTTTGGGAGCTGGTTCCTGAATGCTCTTCAGCGCGATCGGTCTTTGTACCGCTTTGGACAATGCGATCTGGTCTGCTGTCGCATTTTGTGAAAAAGCATTTGCGAACCCGTCTTCTGGCATCCAGATCAAGCCGTCGGCATCCGGCGCAAGCTTAGGGGCCTTGGGGTGCGGTTCATCACGATAAAAGACCTGGGCGACGGTTTCTCCTTCATCTGGTGCGAGGGCGGCGATGTACACCAGCGCCTTCACTTGCTCCTCCGTAGCGGTTGCAATAACAGAGCCGGCGTAAGCATGGGCGGCCAGGATCACCGGCCCTTTTGTTCGTGCAACAGCACGCTTCAGCGCAGCAGCGTCGTCGCTGAGAGATGTCAAAGGAATTGGTGCGGCAACAACCTGGAGCCCCTGTTGTTCAAGTGGGAGGATAACTTCGGCCCAACTCGAACCATCGGCCCACGCTCCGTGAACCAGCACGACCGTCCCTTTGTGAAGAGAGGGATTCATCGCGAAACCACCTTATCTGCGGTGCGCGATATGCCGTTTTCCTCAAGGAACTCCCTCATCGCGGCGGCAATTTCCACGACATGCGTTTCTGTAGCAAAATGTCCGGTATCGAGGAACTGGACCTGGGCATTCGGTAGGTCTTTTCGAAATGCCTCTGCCCCGGCCGGGATGAAGAATGGATCGTTCTTACCCCAGATCGCCAGCAAAGGCGGTCTCGACCTACGAAAATATTCTTGAAATTTCGGATAGAGTTTCACGTTGGACGCATAGTCCAAAAATAGATCCAGCTGAATCTCTTTGTTCCCGGGCCGCTCCATCAGCGCCGTATCCAAGGTGTAGGACTCAGGCGCAACACTATCCGGAATCGCCACGCCGTGCGTGTATTGCCAGCGAGTGGCTTCCAGAGTCAGGATGTTTTGCCGGAGTACCTCTCTGTTTTCTGCCGTGGGCTTAGACCAGTATTTTCTTATCGGTCCCCACGCATCACCGAGTCCATCTTCGTAGGCATTACCGTTCTGTGAAACGATCGCTGTAACTCGTTCGGGGTGGGCCATCGCGAGGCGGAGGCCTGTCGGGGCTCCGTAGTCAAACACATAAATCGCATAACGGTTGAGGCCGAGCGCACGTGTGAAGGCATCGAGCGTGACGGCCAACGCCTCGAACGAGTAGGTATATTTTCGCTCCGCTGGTACTTCTGTGAACCCAAAACCGGGCAAGTCAGGCGCGATCACGCGGTAGCGATCAGCAAGGCGGGGAATGAGTTCGTGGAACATGAACGACGATGTCGGGAATCCATGTAGCAAGAGAATCACCGGCGCACTTGGGTCGCCGGCCACTCGGTAGAAGACCTGGACACCATCCGCTTCGACCTTACGAACGGACGTCAGAGGCACGGCGGCATGGATCTCGGTCGGACGGGAAAGCGTTTCAGGTGTCTCCGGTGCGAATGCACTCTTCGCCGTTTGCGCTGAAAGATCTTGACTCATAAGAATCCTCCTCACTCTTACTGGAGTGATTGACGCAACTGACATGCCAGAAAAGTGGAGGCCTGGCCGAAGGAGGGGATGCGGAGCTAAGTTATTCTGCTCCTGGGAGATGTTGTGACAAGGCGGCCACTAAATTTCGACTTCCAACTGACGAATTTTGTGACGAATGATCGACGCTGACGAGATCTCGTCGCGACGATCGGCGCAGCTCATGGTGGTGAGAAACCGACAGGCGAAGGGCACCAAGTTCAAATTAACCGTGCTCTCCGCGACTCTTGACAGCGCTTGTTAAGGGGCGATTTATTCCAAGTTTCTGCATCCTGGAGACCAACGTCGTCCGCTTCATCCCTAAACGCTCAGCGGCCCCATTTGGACCACCGATTACCCAGTTGCTCGTGTCAAGCGCACGGACGATGTGGTCGCGTTCTACTTCCGCAAGCCCACTGATTAGGACATCTCGTTCCGGGGAGGCGTTGAACGGCTCCAACTCTGCAACCGGTGCCCGAAGAACAGAATGCGGAGAAAGAATCACTGCTCGTTCAATGAAGTTCTGCAACTCACGAACATTCCCTGGCCAGCGATATCGAAGCAGAGCATTCATCGTCTCTATAGGAATTTGGTCAATACTCTTGTTCATTCGTCGAGCGTAGTGGGCCATAAAATGCCATACCAGCTGCGGGATGTCTTCGCTGCGTTGCCGCAAGGATGGGACGTGGATAGGAAACACTTTCAGCCGATAATAGAGGTCTTCACGAAATGTCAGCTGCTTCACCATACTAGCCAAATCACGATGCGTGGCAGCGATCAGACGGACGTCAACTTTGTGCGTACGGTTGCTGCCGAGCCTTTCGAATTCCTGCTCTTGCAAAACCCGTAGTAATTTCGCTTGAAGTTCCAGAGGGATGTCGCCGACTTCGTCCAGAAAAAGCGTGCCCTTATTCGCAAGTTCGAAGCGTCCGATTTTCTGCGCAATCGCTCCGGTAAACGCTCCCTTCTCATGGCCAAACAGTTCGCTCTCCAGAAGCCCAAGCGGGATTGCGGCGCAATTCAATTTGACAAATGCACGTTGTCTGCGGCCACTCAGGTTGTGAATTGCGCGCGCAATGAGCTCTTTACCGGTTCCCGTCTCGCCCATGATCAGCACACTCGAATCCGTAGGCGCCACGACGGACACTAGGTCCAAAGCGGTCTTCAAAGCGGGACTCTGGCCAACGATTGCCCCGAATTCGGCGCGAATTTCTTCTTCAAGATAGAGCCTTTGCTTCGTCTCTCTATCTCGATCCTTTGTCGCCTTTTCGTACTCCAACGTGTTCTCAACTGCAAT
>JBAVYX010000121.1:0-13614 GCA_049588475.1 Silvibacterium sp.
CGGCAAAACAGGCCCGCGCCTGGCCGGCCGATGCCCTTCGGCTCAACGCCTTTGATTCAGACGCCGGCGCTGGAGCCTTCTACGCCAAATGCGGCCTCCGCGAAACCGGCCGCACTGCCTACCGCAACGCGCCCCTCATCTACTTCGAGCTGGTCCTGTCACCCTAGACAACGTCAAGTCGGGACGAAGCGCGCTCTGACCAGCTGCCAGTTTGTCTTCGGCGTCGGAGCACTGGAGCGAGCCATCCGCAAGGAGCCTCCGCGAAGATCGCGGGATACTGGTACGCGATGACGTCAAGATCAGGGCAAGCGAGGCCGCAAGGACGATTGGCGTGTTAGTCGAAGCAATGATTCACGTTGTACCGGGGACATGGGGTGACGTTGCCTAACGCAGTTGAAACACTCACTGGGGCGAAAGTTTCGTTCCGCATTTATTCTTCCGCCACGGAGCCAATCGCCAGCAGCCGGAAAGCTCGCCCCAGAGCAGCGCTGAGCACCTTGCGCTGACTTGCACCGAGCGCCACCCGGATACCCAATTCGCGCAGGCGTTTGGTGACTACATAAGATGCCATTCCAAAAATGCCAGTAATGCCCAGCATCGCCCCAACACGCCGAGCGCCACCGTGGTTACACGAGCAGCGAAGAGAGCGGAATCAAGTTCGCCGTTCCAAGTCGTAATCTCCACGGGCAATGCAGGATCGAGGATGTGCAGAGAGCGCTGCAAGGCTGCGGCGATAGACTACAGTTCCATTCAATACCCGTGCGCAGAGGCCGGAAGGTCGTTCACCTGAACGTGGGCGCTACTACTGAGCGGATCGTTCTTCCGTCAATGAAAGGCATCCTGGGGTGATCTGTCGAGGTTAGGCTCCTAGAACCGGCGGACATCCTGGAAAGTCGTTCAAAAATGTATTGCCAATGTAGCCGAGATACCCAATACCAATCTCACTTGTGAAGAAGCCATCCGCGGTGAGGTCGCGCAGGAATGAGAAGAAGGCAGCTCCCTGGCTGAGGCTGGGATCAAGCAAGGCGTTCTTGCGGTATGCGATGAGATCGAGAATCTCTTTCTGTTGTTGTGGACTGCAGTCGAGGTAAGGTCTGCCGTAGCGGTCGCCGCATGTGGAATCGAGCCACATCAACCCGCCGCCCAGCTTCAACTGATATTCCGGATTCTCGCTGGTGAGAAGATCGATGAATTCGGGTGCTCCGGCCTGGATAGCGCCTCCGCAATCGGCATCGGCGGGAATGATGCTCTCGCAAAGATTTTGCAGCGTCTTGTATTGATGGGGAGGGAAGTACTTCGGCGTATATGTGCCGGTCTTAACTCCTGTGTGGGCTCCCTGAGCCTTTTCAGCGGCGATCAGATTGTGCGCGTAAGCTGCGGCCTCAGCAGGGACCGTCCACAGAGCGGATGCCGCGACGGCTCCCATGCTCAGGGACTTCAGGACATCACGGCGCGATACTGAGCTTGCACTCATAAAAACGCTCTCTAGAGCTGTCCTTTCCTGGCCTGATCGAGCAAATACTCTGAAGTTCTCCACGAGAGCGCCATGATGGTCAATGTCGGATTCTTGTCCGGATTTGTCACAAAAGGAGCCGCGTCGGCTATAAACAGATTCCTGACATCGTGAGCCTGGCAGTTATTGTTCAAGACCGATGTCTTCGGATCGTTCCCCATGCGCACCGTGCCCAGTTCATGGATGATGGTGCCGCCCTCCGATATGGGAACCTGGCTGACGCGCGCCTTCTCGGGTGCGACAGCCAGAGATGGATTGCTCAAGACCGTTCCGCCCGCAGTCTCGATGATGGAGCGGAAGGTCTCCTGCATATCGGCGGCCATCTTCAATTCGTTCTCGCCCCATTGCCAGTGGAAGCGGAGCACCGGGATGCCCCATTTGTCCACAACCGCAGGGTCGATCTCGCAGAAGCTCTGCGCATTGGGGATCATCTCGCCGCGCCCGCTGAATCCAATCGCGGCGCCGTAGGAAGTACGGCATTGCTGCTTCAGCGAAACGCCGTAACCCTCATGCTGGGCGCAGACTCCGTCAAATTCACCGACGCTCGGCATATTTCGACCGCCGCCGAACTCGATGTGATAGCCACGCAGAAAATCGTTCTTCTGCCCGAATCTCCACCAGGGCATGTACAAGTGCATGCCGCCAACGCCGTCATGGTTGTGTGGAGGCATCTTTTCCAGTTGGGGAAAATAGCCTGCCAGATGGCTACCAACTGAGTCGGTGAGATAGCGTCCCACGACTCCGGACGAGTTGGCCAATCCGTCGGGAAAGCTTGAAGAGCGCGAGTTCAATAACAGACGCGCCGTTTCACAAGCGCTTGCCGCCACCACAAAGGCTCTGGCGCGGACCTGTATTTCGCTGCGGGTCGACTTATCGATGTAGGAAACTGCTTCGACTGTCCCGTTCTTGCCGAAGACGATCTCGCGGGCCATGGCATTGGGGATCAGTGTGAATCGGCCGGTCGCCCGCGCAGCAGGAATCATGACCTGGCTGGAGCTGAAGTTGGAGGCAGAGACACATCCCCGGCCGCACTGTGCGCAGTAATGGCAGGGTTGGCGTCCGTTCAGCGGCTCGGTGAGAATGGCCAACCGGGAGGGGACGCACTTAATGTTCAGTCGATCACAGGCCTTCTTTACCAGGGTCTCAGTGCAACGCGGCTTGGGCGGAGGAAGGAAAACGCCATCCGGCGAGTTCGGGACATTTTCCTTCGAGCCGAACACCCCGATATACGACTCAACCTTGTCGTAGTAAGGCGCGAGTTCCTCATAAGTAATGGGCCAGTCGTCGCCCATGCCATCGGTGGAGTGCGCCCTGAAGTCCGCGGGACCGAAGCGCAGAGCAATCCGTCCCCAGTGGTTGGTGCGGCCTCCCTCAATCCGTGACCGAAACCATCGGAAGCTTGAGCCAGGGGCTGATGTATAAGGTTCGCCCTCGATCTCCCAAAAGCCATTGGGAGCCATGAATTCGGTGTTGAGCTCGTGACGTGCTCTACCTCCAATATCAGCGCCGCGATGAGGCAGTTCGTACGGCCAAACGTGTTCTTCGAAGTCTTGTTCAGGATTAAGAACGGGGCCGGCCTCGAGCATCACAACGCTCAGCCCACCCTCGGTTAGCACCTTGGCGGCTGTTCCGCCTCCCGCGCCGGATCCGATGATACAGACGTCGTATACCTTTTCTTGCCGGACTACCTGGGACATCCGTAGGCTCCCCGAACTGCACTGCATGTGGGCACGGTGTTTATCCAATGGGGCACGAGTATCAAAAATCCTTTAAATTGCGTTGTCCGCAATCGCCAGTGCCTGATCCAGGGCCTCGACCCCGAAGTCGATCTCCGCCTTCTCCACAATCAGCGGGGGAGCCACCACAAAATGGCTGACCCAGGCTTGTAGCGAAACGCCGCGCTTCAACATGTCCGCTGCAACCTGCTCCACGACGGCGACTTTGCCATCAACCTTGTCCTGCATCGTATTGAAGGGAGTCTTCGCCGCCTGATCCCGAACAAGTTCCAGAGCCCAGAACAGCCCCAGCCCGCGTACCTCGCCGATCGAGGGATGCTTCGGCTTGAGCGCATTCAGCTTCTCGCCCAGATACTTCCCCATCTCCCGCGAACGCGTCACCAGGTCCAGTCGCTGTATCTCGTGGATCGCCGCCACCGCCGGAGCCAGCGTCATCGGATGCGCCTCATACGTATGACCATGCGCAAAGAAGTGGTCCTCGAAGTAATCGGCGATCTTCGCAGTAGTCGCGCACAACCCCAGCGGGACGTAGGCCGAGGTAATGCCCTTCGCCGTCACCAGGATGTCTGGCTTCACGCCCCAGTGGTCCATAGCAAACCACTCGCCCGTGCGACCCCAGCCCGTCATCACCTCATCGGCGATCAGCAGCACGCCATGCCGGTCGCAGATCTGCCGCAGCTTCGGCATGTACTCCTTAGGCGGAATCAGTACCCCGTTCGTGCCCACGACCGGCTCGACGATCACCGCCGCCACGTCGCTCTCGTTGGCGATCATGTGTTCTAAGTAATCCGCGCACGCCACTCCGCATCCCGGATACGTATGCCCGATCGGACACTTATAGCAGTTCACCTCAGGAGCGAAGATGAACCCCTGGCCCTTGCCCCCCGGCTCGAGCGGCCACCGCCGCGGATCTCCAGTTGCCGCAATCGAGGCTGAAGTAGACCCGTGATACGACCGGTAGCGCGCAATGATTTTCGTCTTGCCCGTGTACATGCGCGCGATTTTGAAGGCCGCTTCGTTGGCCTCTGTGCCCGAAGTGTTGAAAAAGAACTTCGTCAGCCCTTCCGGCAGCACTTCGAGCAGCAGCCGGCTCAACTCCACCCGGGTATCGGTCGCATAGCCCGGCATAATGTATGGCAGCTTCCGCGCCTGCTCCGCGATGGCCTCAATGACCGCCGCGTTCTTGTGCCCCAGATTCGAGCACATCAATTGCGACGAAAAATCGAAGTACCGTTTGCCGTTTGCGTCGGTGAAGTAACATCCCTCTGCATCGACGATATGCATGGGATTCCAGGACCGCTGATACCTCCAGGTCCCGTAGTTCAGCTTCTTGGTCCACTTGACTACTTCCTCTGTAGTCATCGCCTCCGGAGAAACAACCGTCTCGCTCATCTGAACCTGCCTTATCCTCATTACTCTACAGCGAGGCGAGGCATGCGGGTGCGGCAAACTGCAAGGCCGAAGTCAGAACAGCAGCTTCAGCCCAAACTGAATCTGCCGAGAGCTCGAAGCCGTAGAGGTGATCACTCCGGCTGTCGGCGAAGGAGTCGTCCCCGCCGCCGAATACACCACCTCGTTGGGAGTCGCGAAGTTCGTGCGGTTCAGAACGTTGAAGAACTCCGCACGAAACTGCAGATTCAGCCCCTCCGCAATCACCGTGTTCTTCCGGACCGAGACATCCCAGGTCGCAAATCCCGGACCCGTCAGCGAGTTCCGCGGAGCGTCACCATAGGTGCCCGCAGCAGGCACCAAAAACGCCGCCGGATTGAAGTATTGGGTCGGGCCGCCTTCGATCACACTGCCGTGGAAGTCCGGATTCACCGACGGCCGGATCGGATTGCGGCTGTCGCCATTGTTGGTCGGATTGAATCCCAGCTGAGGCGTGAAAGGGAAGCCTGACTGCAACGTCGCAATCTGACTGAAGCTCCATCCCTGAACGAGCGTTCGGCTAAACGCGCTGTCGTTACCGCGGCCGAACGGAAGATCGTACGTCCCGCTGATCACGGCCAGATTCCGCACATCCGTGCTCGCCGGACCCCAGTCCTGCTTCGGCTCCAGCGGAAACTCCACAAATGCCGGGGCATTCGCTCCGACACTCGTATTCCACGCCGTTCCGTCATCCAGACTCTTCGACCATGTATAGACACCGCGAAACTGCAAGCCTTGTTGGAAGCGATGATTCACATCTACCATGAGCCCGTTGTAGGAGTTCAGACCTTCTGAAATCCACGTTGTTGTATTCGCCAGCTTAGGATTCGCATACGGGGCGCCTTTCGGGTAGTAAATCGTTCCCGCAGGCAGCGTCGAAGGGCATGGCGAAGCTGGGCAAACCGTGGGTACTGGTTCGTTCACATCTTCGGAAAGCATCTGGTGATACCCATGCGAGCCGACATATCCCACCGTCAGCGAAGTGTTGGGAGCAATCTGCTGCGCAATGGTCAGCGTCCACGTGAGTACCGTTGGCGTATACGCATCCGGCTGCACGCCGCTCGGCGAAATCAGGCTTCCCGACGGCGGGGCCTCCCCCGGAACGATATGCAGGCTGCTCAAGGCTACGTTCTTCAGCGTGTTCGTGGTATTGAACGGCGCCGTCTGGTCCAGCCGGTAGTCCAGGTTATCCATCAGCGCGCGATACACCCCGAAGCCCGCATGCACAATCGTGCGGCTACGCCCGTTCGGATCCCAGGCGATCCCTACACGCGGTTCCGGCAAAAACTTCGCGCGATTCCTGCTCAACGCTGAGTGGCCCACCTCGGGATTCGTCTCAATCACGCCATTACTGTCGAAGAGATAATTCGAAGCCCGGTCCTGTGACTCGTTCCACCCATTTGTCGACTCAAAGCGGATGCCAGCGCGCAACTCCAGCGTCGGCTTAATCCGGATTGTGTCCTGAACAAACGCCGCGCCCTCGAGCGACCGCCAGCCCAGCTCCGTAGGCGAAGGAACCGAGGTAAACGTCGAGACCGTTCCCTGAAGAAAACTTGTCAGGCTGCCAAACGAAGCCTGCCCATACTGGTCCTGCGCCAGGTTGTCATTCGACTGGATCAGCTGCAGCCATCCGCCCAACTCCAATTGGTGAATCCCACGCGTCCAGTACACGTGATTGTCGAACGTATACAGATTGCGCGCCGTCGTCAGGTTGCTGCCCGCATTCGTGCCCGCCCCGGTAATCTGCGACGCGCCATTTAACGCCGTGCCTCCGCCAACTACCAGCGCCCCAATCGGCCGCCCAGCAATCCATCCCGGGACATCCACCGGAGTCGTTCCGGTGAAGGCATACGCCGCGCGCGAAAATCCCACCCGCGCCGTATTCAACAGCGTCGGCGAAAAAACATGCTGCTCCTGCACGCTCACCACCTGTTCCCGCAGAGCTTCGACGACAGAACTGAACGGATTCGCCGTAGGAGTATTCGCATCGCTGTCATCGATCGTGTACACCCCAAACAGCAGGTCTCTGTTCGAGATGTTGTAATCCACCCGCGTCGTACCAAAATCTTCGCGAATCCGTTGCAACGGGCTGCTGAAAGCCTCCGCAATTCCGCCGCCCAGCTCCGGTCCATTCTGCATTGGCCACAGCGCGAACAGTGGTTGCACCGCGCTATTCACGCCAACGTATGTTTCCCTGCCGCTCGAGTTCGGTACATACCCCAGCCGCGCCTGGTCGTCAGGAACCAGCGTCACATCGCTCAAATGCAGGTTCTGCCGAAAGCCCTCGTAGTTGCCAAAAAACAACAGCTTGTTCCTGCTGAGCGGCCCACCCAGCGCCGCGCCAAACTGGTTCCTCTGGAACCCCGGAATGTCAGCTTGATCAAAATAGTTGCGTGCATCGAAGGCGCTGTTACGCAGGAACTCGAAGACCGAGCCGTGCACTTGATTTGTGCCTGACGCAGTTACAATACTTACCTGCCCGCCCGTGCGCTTTCCATACTCTGCGCCATACGTATCCGTGACCACGTTGAACTCGCGCACCGCATCCACGCCCAGCAACTGCCCGCTCGTTCCACCCGGAGTCACATTAATCTCCGACGCTCCCGTGTACTCAACGCCGTTTAGCAGGAAGAGATTGTCCTGGGGGCGATGCCCCGAAACAGCAAACATATTCCCCACCGCCGAATTTGATGTGCCGATGCCGCCCGAGCGCTGCACAGAGTAGTTCACAATCCCCGGATTCAGCGTCATCAGTTCGTCATAGCTGCGGCCATTCAGCGGAAGCTCCTTCACCTGCCGCTCGTCCACCAGTCCGGACGTCTGCTGCGTCGAAACCTGCACTGTCGCAGGAACCGCTGCCACCGTCACCTCTTGCTGAACCTGGCCTACTGCGAGCGCTAGATCGATCACCAGGCTCTGCGCCACCACCAGCCGGATGCCGGTCTTGGTAAGCGCGCTGAATCCTTCTTTGACGGCGCTGACTGAGTATGTGCCAATCGGCACCGATGGAGCCGCATACCGGCCCTGTTCATCGCTCGTCACAACACGCCTGAAGCCTGTTTCCTCATTGCGAATCTCAACAGCGGCCCCGGCAATCGCCGCTCCGCTTCCATCGCGAACAGTGCCCGAGATCGATCCTCCAACCACCTGGCTCCAGATCGTTCCGGCAAAGCTAAGGCTCAACAGCACGACAAACGCAAAGACACGAGTCAAACGAGAAATCACGTACACGGCTATCTCCTCATCGGATCTGCAAGAAAACAAAGATTGAAAGTTGTGAATAGAGATATCAGGTAAAGCACAACCGGCAGGCGTTGATCTACGGGGTGATCAACAACAGAAGCGGCGCGAGGAGCGCGCTAGCGAGAGCCAGAATGGAGAGAAGGAAACCATGTTTTTATTCACTGCGGAATTACGGAGAAAACAAAAAGCCGGGCCAAATAGGCTCCGGCGCTTATGTTTCTGAAAACTCTGCTAAATGCTCAGGAGTGATCACCCGCCGGACACACGCATGCGGTGAAACAACAGGTACAACGCATGCTGGCGGAAACACTCATCATGACTCCGACTATAGAGAGCATGTCCTGACCCGTCAAGAGTCTGTGCGCGGGTAAGCTCGATCAATGGGTTAACTTGCGATGAACATTGTTGAATCACCGCGATCTAAGATCCCTCCAAATCACCGTAACATTCCTGTAACATAGTGACTGGAACGGCGCAGAGCTGAGTCATAAATTCTGTGACCGGATTTTTTTCCAGAGGAACCAGTGCAGCAGTGGAAGAAGTAGATAACCACCTCATCGAAGAGCGCTTCATATCGGTTGACGGAGCCGGTGTACACCTTCTGGTCGCTGGCAGCGGACAGCCGCTTTTGCTTCTCCACGGCCTGATCGGCTCGGGACAAACCTGGCGGCAAAACATCAACTTCCTCGCCAGGGATGCGAGTGTCTACGCTGTCGATCTTTTCAATATGGGCAAATCAGAACGTGTTCCCGGCCTGGATGCAGGCCTGGAGGCAACGGCGGATCGCATAGCCTCCCTGATGGATGCCCTCAACCTTCCGAAAGCTGATATTGCCGCTCATTCTCATGGCGGTGCGATTGCCATGATGCTGGCCGCTCGTCATCCGCATCGCGTGCGCAAACTCATTCTCTTCGCCCCCGCCAATCCCTTCTGCAAATCTCGCCATCTCGTGATCCGCTTTTTCCTGACAAGGCCGGGTAGATGGCTCGCCCATCGCGTACCTGTGCTGCCTAAGTACATCCACGCAAAGGCTCTTGGTCGCATGTATGGCGATCCGTCGCGGGTTGCCGAAGGAACCCTGGAGGGTTATACGGAAGGTCTGGATATTCCCGGCACCATGGACCATGTTCTTGAGATCCTTCGTGGGTGGTTCGAAGACATGCGGCTGCTCCGCTCTGAGCTTGGCCGTCTTGCGGGAATGCCGACCCTGCTTATCTGGGGAGATCGGGATCGAGCCGTTCAACTATCCTCCGCTCATCGTCTGCAACGGACGCTGGCCCAGTCAAGATTGCTCGTCATTGAGGGCGCGGGTCATCTGCCATTTGAAGAGATGCCCGAGATGTGTAACCACGCAATGCGGGATTGGCTAGTGGGCGCCCAGAGCCAAAATAGCGTCACATTGACAACCGAACCAGCCTGAGCCAAGCTGTCTACAGATGCAGTTCACCATCCAAGTTCCGTCTTGTTGTATGCAGCGCGCCTGTTGTTGCGAGTGTTGCGTGTGCCGTCAAGGCTGTGAGCTCTGTATCTGTTGATCTAGTCGCAAAGCAATCCCAGACGATCTAGTCCCGAGCCCACTGCCTGACTTCACGGCACGTGGGCTTTCCCTTTCCACCCTTAAATTTGCAACAGCCGGCATAACGGCTACGGAAAACCAATCACAATGGCATCGGCAACCCTTACCGATATTGCGGAAAAACAAATCCCGCCGCCTCTCAGCCACCTTAAGCTGCTTGAGGCCGAGAGCATCCACATCTTTCGCGAAGTTGCGGCGGAATTCGAGAAGCCGGTCATGCTCTATTCGATCGGCAAGGATTCCTCGGTCATGCTGCGCCTCGCTCAGAAGGCCTTTTACCCGGGTCCCATTCCGTTTCCGCTGCTTCATGTCGACACCGGCTATAAATTCCGTGAGATGCTCGAATTCCGCGACGCTTACACCCGCCAGCTCGGCCTCGAGCTACTCGTCTGGCGCAACGAAGGCGCGCTCGCTGACGGCGCCAACCCGGTAAAGCTCGGAACCCAGCGCTGCTGCGGCCTGCTCAAGACAACGGCACTCCTGGATGCACTTCGTTACTACGGTTTTGACGCCGCTTTCGGCGGAGCCCGCCGGGACGAAGAGAAATCCCGCGCCAAGGAGCGCATCTTCTCCTTCCGCGACCGCGCCGGACAATGGGACCCGAAGGCCCAGCGCCCGGAGCTCTGGAACCTCTACAACAGCCGCACGGGTCCCGGCGAAAGCATCCGAGTCTTCCCGCTCTCCAACTGGACCGAACTCGACATCTGGCATTATATTCATCTTGAAAACATCCCCATCGTTCCGCTCTATTTCGCCAAAGAGCGCCGCATGCTGGTCCGCGGCGAAAGCCTGATCCCAGTCGAGCAAGGCTTTGTCGAGGGATTACCGGGCTACGAATCCAGTCAAGAAAAATGGGTGTGCTGCCGTCTCCGCTCGCTTGGCTGCAGCCCCTGCACCGGAGCCATCCGCTCAGATGCCGACACACTGCCCAAGATCATCGCCGAGCTCGTGTCTTTCCGGTCTTCTGAACGCGCCAACAGAATCATCGACCATGACCAGGACGGCTCCATGGAGATCAAGAAGCGCGAGGGCTACTTCTAATGAGCGTCCTCACGGCCCAAATCCCGGAAGGAGTTCCCGCGTTTTCCATTGAAGACTTTCTCGAAGCCGAACAGGCCAAGGATCTTCTGCGCTTAACCACGGCGGGAAGTGTCGACGACGGCAAATCCACGCTCATCGGCCGGCTGCTCTATGATTCGCGCAACGTCTACGAAGATCATGTCCGTGCCGTAACACGCAGCCATGGCACTGCTGCTGCAGCGATCGATTTCGCACAGCTCACCGATGGCCTGCGCGCTGAGCGCGAGCAGGGAATTACCATCGACGTTGCCTATCGCTACTTCTCAACAGCGCGCCGTAAGTTCATAATCGCCGACACGCCCGGTCATGAGCAGTACACGCGCAACATGGCCACCGGAGCTTCTACCGCCGATCTCGCCATCATCCTCATCGACGCTCGCAAAGGAATTCTCACGCAGTCGCGCCGTCACGCCTACATTGCGTCGCTGCTTGGTATACCGCGGGTCATCGCTGCCATCAACAAGATGGACCTCGTCGACTACAGTGAAGAAGTCTTCCTCCAGCTACGCCGCGATTTCGACCATCTTGCCGCAAGTGTAGGCTTGCGCAGCTTCGAAGCCATCCCTATCAGCGCGCTTGAAGGTGACAATGTCGTTCACACCGGCGGCAATGTGCCCTGGTACACCGGGCCAACACTACTTGAATATCTCGAGTCCGTTCCGATCGAGCGTGCGAACCCCGAGCTCGCCTTTCGCTTGCCTGTCCAGCGCGTTATCCGCCCCAACCAGAACTTCCGTGGCTTCGCCGGCCAAATCGTCGCAGGCACCATCCATCGCGGAGACCGCGTCGTAGCGCTGCCTTCCGGCCACACCAGCCATATTCAAAGCATCGTCACCTTCGACGGCGAACTCGAATCCGCCACTGCGCCGCTTTCCGTCACGGTCACCCTTGAAGACGAGCGCGACATCAGCCGGGGCGATCTCATTGCCGCAGCAGACGCCCCACCCGCGGTAACCAACCACTTCGAAGCCTCCATCGTCTGGCTCTCCGCGCAGCCGCTCGAAACCGGCCGCCGCTACTTCCTCAAGCACACCAGTCACACAGTACCCGCGCGCGTCCGTTCCATCCGCTACAAGATCAATATGGAAACGCTTGGTCCGCAAGCTGCTTCCACGCTCGATCTCAACGCCATAGGCGTCATTGAAGTAGAAACTGATCGCCCCGTTATTGCCGACCCCTACAGCCAGAGCCGCGCCACAGGCAGCTTCATTCTCATCGATCCTGCCAGCAACGCCACCCTTGGCGCCGGCATGATCCGGCATATTCTCACCGCGACAGTTACAAATAGAACCGAGCAATCTCCACGCATCGTCCTTGGCAACGTCGAACAACTCGCTTCTCTCGAACAACATCTCCTTGATCTCGGCCAAGCAGTAGTCCGCACCCGCGTACAGGATCAATCTGTATGGCGAGCCCTCAATCACGCCGGAGTCATCGTCCTGATAGAAACGTCAGATGCTGTTCTCCAGCGAGTGGCGGGCGACTTCACGCCTCTACCGCTCGAGGCAAACTCGACGGAGACGATTCTTAGCGCGCTCCACCTCGAAGCCTCGGCACCCACGGAGCAACCATGAGTACAACAACTGTCGATGCGCTCGACGGAATAACCTCGAATGCCACCGCGCTTGTGCGCGAGCACCTTCACATTTTTAGCGCGGACGCCTGCGTAACCAGCAGCTTTCAAGCGGAAGACGTTGTTGTGCTTCATCTCGTCCGCGCCGTCGCACCTGATATTCCGGTGCTGTTTCTCGATACCGGATATCACTTCCAGGCCACATACGAATACCGAGACCGCATAGCAGCCGACTGGCATTTAAACCTGCACAACATCCTGCCCGCACAAACCGTAGCCGAGCAGGAGGCTGAGTTTGGCATTCTCAACCAAACTGCCCCCGACCGCTGCTGCGGGTTGCGCAAAGTAGGACCGCTTTTTGCAGCGCTCCAGCCCTACAGCCTATGGTTCACGGGTCTTCGCCGCCAGCAGGCGAAGACCCGCGCCAATCTCCAAGCCGTTGAGAGCTTCACGTTGCCGAGCGGCAAGCATTTGCGCAAGATTAGCCCACTCGCCGAGTGGCACACGCGAGAGGTCTGGCAATATGCCGAGCGCCACGGCATTCCTCTACTGCCGCTCTATGACCTTGGCTACTCCAGCATCGGCTGCGAGCCATGCACCAGTCTGCCGGTCACTGCCGGCGATCCGCGCTCGGGCCGCTGGGGCGGACAGAAGATCGAGTGTGGCATTCACATTCAACCCACAGACCAGCCCGGCGGAGCCGAGTAAGGACAAACGATGGAACTGGCGCTCGGATTCCTGATCGCATTCGTCATCGCCGTCACCGGCGTGGGAGCCGGCACGATCACTGCACCACTGCTCATTTTCTTCCTCCACGTGCCCGTCGTAATCAGCGTAGGCACTGCGCTCGCCTACTCCGTTGTCGTCAAGGCTGTCGTCGTTCCCCTGCAAATGTGGCGTCGTCAGGTCGTCTATCGCGTCCTGGGAATCATGCTGCTCGGCGGCCTGCCCGGTGTCGTCCTCGGCTCGCTGCTTTTTCGGCACTTCGCCGCCGCCGGAAATAACGCCGTGCTCTATGCTGCACTCGGCCTCATCATCATCACGACCTCAACCTGGCATCTCTACAGGTACTTCCGGCCCTACAGGGCCAGTATGGAGAAGCCCACGCGACCCCGCACCATCGCCGCGCTCATGTTTCCCATCGGTGCGGAAGTAGGCTTCTCCTCATCCGGCGCAGGAGCCCTCGGCAGCATCGTTTTGCTCGGCCTGTCTTCACTCACCGCTGCGCAAGTCGTCGGCACTGACCTGGCCTTCGGACTTTGTGTCGCGCTCGCCGGCAGCGGCCTTCACTTCGCCAATGGAAACCTGGATACAGCGCTCCTCACCCACCTCGTCATTGGAGGCGTTGCTGGTGGACTTGCAGGCTCTCTCCTCGCCCCGCGCGTGCCCAACCGCCACCTACGACTGGCACTCTCCATCTGCCTGCTCGCACTGGGGATACAGTTTTGCTATCAGGCCGTAGTGA
>JBAVYX010000122.1:0-12220 GCA_049588475.1 Silvibacterium sp.
TTCACAAAGAGCCCGAAGTGGCTATGACCCATTCGGGAATAACGGCGGATGTTCTGGGGGCAGGCCTTGATCGAATTCCGCAGCACAACCAAGGCGCGATCCTAGCCGAATTTCCGCGCCTGGCACTCAAGAACGGGCTCAAAGAGTGCCTTTGCAACATCGCTCGTCGGAAGCCGGAGTCCACCTTTGACAACATCGTTCGGGATTTCGGCATTCGATATGTCGAGGGGTACACATCCCCCAACTTTGCCGATGTCGTCGCGAATGCACCATTTTCCGAACAGACATGAACTACCAAATTCAAGGACTTTCCATCCATGCGGAGGTGCAGGGGACTGCGGAGCCGGCTCTCGTATTTCTCCGTACGGGGCTGGAACTTCACGCACCTGGCGCAAGGTTATCTGGGGCAACAATCGTGCGTTTATCCGCGCTTGGCTTGCAGCGTGATCCGCACCGATCGGTGAAGTAGATACACCACGAAGAATTGGAGGACAGCGATCAAGAGTGGCCCAGCGCATTTCCCCAGATCATGCTCAAACAGACCGATTCCGGTATCCAGCAATTGCATTGCGCCGGCGAGCGCACCCAGGATCAGCAACGCAGGCGTCGCCTGCTTGTAGATCGCCCACAACGCAAACAACGCCAGAGGAATTGTGCGCGCCGCCGCGTACAGCGCCAATAGCAATGACGCCTGCGTTTGAATGGGCTCGGCAGGGACCAGGTATTGCGGACGGATGATACCCACGATGGAAAACCCGCTCGCGATCAGAACATTGATCGCCGTGACCAGCGAAGCCAGCCGAATCGCCTTTGTTGCTGTCATTGGTTCCTCTCAGAGTAAGCTCGTCCGAGCGTAGTTGGGTTGATTTGACAACTTGTGTTCGCACTACGGCTGCGCGTAGTGCGAACCCTTCGCTAATTACGGGGCGGACGACCTGTTATGTTTCCGCCATCAGTTGTTGTCAGACTGTAAGAACCACCCTCCCGAAGGGGCGGCCTTCTACGAGATAACGCAGAGCCTCAGCCGCTTCTACGAGAGGAAAGGTCTTAGCCACGATCGGTTTGATCGCACCGGATTGAAGCAGAGCGGCAATAGATTTCCAGGCGTCAGCAACGGTCGCCTGCGGCTGAGAGAACATATTGAAACCCCGGATGCTCGTTTGCGACACAATGAGACTCGTCACGTCAATAGTTGTCTTGCGGCTTGCGGAATACCCTAGTGTTATGAGGCTTCCTCCTGGAGCGAGCGCTTTGACCGCTTCGCTCAACACCTCACCGCCGATCCCGTCGATGATGATGTCTGCGCCGTAGCCGTCTGTGATACGCCGCACGCCGTCAGTTAACTTTTCCAGGGAAGTATCGATGACTTCATCGAATCCGAGCGCCTTCGCCTGCTCGGCTTTCGCATGGCTGGTCGTACTCGATATGGCGTGTTTTGCTCCCAGAGAGAGCGCCAATTGCGTCACCGCGTTGCCGACTGATCCCCCGATCGCCGGCGCCAGAACGGTTTTGCCGGGACGAAAGCCTGCCAGGGTAAGAGCCACTTGCGCTGTGAGGTATGCGACGGGGATGCCCGCAGCGCTTACGTCATCGACGTTATCAGGAATCAAGCAGAGGTCTTCCTTCCGCACAGCAATCCACTCGCAATAGCTCCCATCTTCAAAAGCGCCATAGGTGCCCCAGAACATGACCCGTGAGCCAGCGGGAAAATCCGCTCCGCCTCCCTCTTCCACAACGCCAGCTCCTTCGTTACCGAGGATGAGCGGCTTCTCCGGGATGTGAAAATCGCCGATGAGAATCGTATGATCGAGCGGCGTGACGCCCGCGGCAGTGATTCGCACCAGGACTTTTCCGTCTGTAACCTTTGGTTTTGGAACCTCTACCAGCTTCAACGCTTCATAACCACTAAATTGCTCCGCTCTCATTGCGCGCATAGTGAATCTCCCTTTGCCCTTGTCACTCCTGACCTGCGACGCTAGACCGCAACCCCGGAGATTGTGAATGTCGATCGAGACCTCCAGCAGGTCTCGAATTGGTTAAGCCCTGGGCCTTCGCCGAGCACTGTGGATTATTGTTATAATCCTCATTACAGGATTAGATTCGCAATCCTGATTTGGCCGCACATTATTTTCGAGGAGGTTCAGATGGGTTATTCCCAAACCCAAAAGGAGAAGACTCATAAGCGCATCGTTGCCATTGCATCAAAGAGATTCCGCGAGAAGGGCCTCGCGGGATTTGGAATTGCTGAGTTGATGAAGGAAGCCGGCCTGACTGTGGGAGGCTTCTATAAGCACTTCGACTCTCGTGACGAACTCGTGACGGAGGCACTCAGCGATGCATTCGGAGTCTGGCAGCGCCAAAAGGAAGCCGCTGAATCGGATGGGCATCTGCTATCCTTCGCGAACCTTATCGACGATTATGTGAGCGATGTGCACCGCAAGAATCCAGGTACGGGTTGTGCCTTCAGCGCATTGGCCCCGGAAATCGCTCGTAGCGACAAGCGGACTCGTGCGCTCACCTCTGATCAAGTTAAGGCGGATCTTGAGTTGATTGTCGGGTTACTGCCAGACAGGGACAAGCGTGCGGCAAGATCAAGGGCGATCTTGACGTTCAGTGCCCTCGTCGGAGCGATGTCGCTGGCCCGTGCCGTTTCGGATGAAGCGCTGTCGCGGGAAATCTTGAAGACGGTGGCAGATCTTCTCAAGCATCCCGCCTGAACGTGACATGGCAAGGTCTTCGATGCAGCGTCTCTCGATCAGACTTGCCCTCTACCGCCATCAACGAAGAGCTCGATACCTGTAACAAAGCTGGAATCATCCGACGCCAGAAAAAGCGCAGCTTTTGCAATTTCGTCAGGATCTCCCATCCGCCCCATTGGAATGGTGGACACGATTCGTGCAATGGCGTCTGCAGGTTGCCCATCGATAACCGGCGTATCGGTCGGACCCGGGCTAATGACGTTGGAACGAATATCGCGGTCCTTGAGATCTGAGGTCCAGGTTCGGACGAATGAGCGGAGAGCAGCCTTCGTTGCACCATAGACACCAAAGGCGGGCGTACCTTTTACGCTCGCTACCGAGCCGTTGACGATAATCGAACCACCTTCGTTCAGCAACGGTAAAGCCTTCTGCACAGTGAACAACGTTCCCTTGACGTTGATGTCGAAAAGCTTGTCAAAATGCTCTTCAGTGATTTTGCCGAGTGGAGCAAATTCAGCGACGCCAGCATTAGCGAACACCACGTCGATTCTTCCCTTGATCGCAACAGCCTCGTACAGACGATCAAGATCCGTCAGTTTGGCAATGTCTCCTTGAACGCCAGTGACATTGCTGCCAATTGCTTTCACGGCATCGTCGAGCTCCTTTTGACGACGGCCTGTGATGAATACGTAAGCGCCCTCCTTAACGAAGAGCTTTGCTGCAGCCAGCCCTATCCCGGTCGTGCCACCAGTAATCACTGCTACTTTCCCTTGTAGCTTCTTAGTTTGGGTCATCGATAGTTTTCCTCCCCCATCCCTGGCTCTCAGTCGTCCTGAAAATGAGGCGCGGCCTGGCCGCCGGCTATGAAGGGAAATTCTTGCCAAACATAGGAAGTCCGCTGACGGATTCTTTCTGTGTGGCTTCGTCTTGCAATACGTCCCAATGCTCGGCCAGAAGACCGTCTTCGAACCGGACAATGTCTGCCGCGATCCAGGCTGCGGGCCTTCCGATTCCTGAGAAACGGCCGTGCGCAATGACATAGTCGCCTTCTGCGACAATGAGTTGGTTTTCGTAGCGCAACGTATCAGGCGTCGAACGGACCAGAGCAAACAGACCTTCGCGTCCCGGCGCGATGTGGGCGCTGTGCTGAATGTACTTCGGCGACCAGAAGCGTTCTGCTGCCGCGTAGTCGCGTTTATTGAAGAGAGTGTCGAAGGCTTCGAGAACGATAGCCTTGTTCTGTTCGGGTGTTGTCTTTGGCATATTCAGCTCCGTGTTAGTTGAGATGGTTGGTAAGTTGGGTAATCGGAATAGCCACGCGACCCCGAGCCGTAGACTGAATCCCAATCAACCTCAGCAAGAGGGGCGTTCTCTGCAAACCTCTGAACCAGGTCGGGATTTGCAATGTAGGGACGGCCAAACGCCACCAGATCCGCCAGACCTTCCGCGATAAGGCGATTGCCACGATCACGATCCATCTTCACGTTCGCGATCAGTGTGCCTTTGAAGAGCGGACGGAAATGCCGGAACATGCCATCGTCGGCCAACTTCTCAAGTGGAGTACCGGTGAAGTCAGTCGAATTGCCCATGAGCAACAAGTGCGAAAGATTGTAGGTGCTCAATTTCTGAATTGCATATTCGGTGACAGGTAAGGTCTCGTCGTTAGCCTGAAATGCACCGCCTTCGTGCATCGGGCTGATCTTGACTCCAACTCGTTGTGCATCGATCTCACCCAGGACCGACTCGACTACGTCGAAAAGAAAACGCGAGCGATTTTCCAGGCTCCCGCCGTATTCGTCTTTACGCAGGTTGGTGGTCGCGTTCAGAAACTGGGAGATCAGATAGAGATAATTGGCGAGAACCTCGACACCATCAAAGCCGGCCTCCAACGCGTTACGCGCAGCTCGCCCGAAGTCCGCAACCGTGACTCGAATCTCCTGTTTCGTCAGAGGCCGCGGTGTTACCGTGGGCTTCCTCCCCATCGGGGTGACGGAGATCTGGCTTGGATCGACGTTCGATGCGGACACGGGCTGCGCGCCGTTCAGTAGTTCAGGATGCGAGATTGCGCCGGTGTGCCAGAGCTGTGCAATGATGCGGCCGCCGGCTGCATGTACGGCGTCCGTGACTCGCCGCCATCCGAGGACCTGCTCCTCCGTCCAGAGGCCTGGCGTATCGGCCCAGCCAAATCCTTCCGGGCTGATCGCGGTGGCCTCGGTGACGATCAGTCCAGCCGAAGCGCGCTGCGCATAATAGTCCGCCTGTAAGGTCGTGGGTACATGATCGTGCGATTGCGCACGCATCCGGGTGAGCGGCGCCATGACGATACGGTTAGGAAGATCGAGGTCACCCATCCGATATGGTGTGAAAAGCGGCTGATTCGACATCACATGAACTCCTGGATCGATCGGCGGAACGTTCTTAAGCGATCACTTCGATTGCATCGACGCGCGTGAGATAAAACGCCAAGTCGTCCTTAATGTCGGCAACTGCCTTATAAGGGTTTTCGTATGTCCAAACAGCATATTCCGATTTCGTTCCACCAATGGGAATGCTGTAGTACGTGCAATCGCCTTTGTATGGACAGTAGGTGTAATGCGTTGTCCGAACGAGTAACGACATGTCCGCATCGCGCCGCGGCAAGTAGTAGACCGGTGGGTACCCTTTCTCCTCCAGTCGCAGTGCTCGCGTCGATTCGACGACAACCCTTCCCGCGACAGTTACACGCACCTTGTTCTCAACTGGAGAAATCGTGATGGGATGATCGGAGCTAGGAATCTTAACCTCCTTGCCTTTGCTTAATGTGTTATTCATTGCGTTCCTCCCGTTGTCAGTTAGAGCTTCGAACCGCCATCGACGGAAATACTGGCGCCCGTGATCCAGCGCGCCGCATCGGACGCCAGAAACGCAACGACGTCGGCGACATCTTCGGGTTTGCCGATTCGTTTGAGCGCCTGCATTCCCAGAGCGACCTCGCGACCCGCTTCAGTCTTCGTAAAATTCGATATATCCGTGTCGATTACGCCAGGAGCGACAGCATTTACCCGTATGCCGCTCGGCCCGAGAATAGCGGCCCAATTCTTGACCAGAGTCTCAAGCGCTCCTTTGGTAGAGGCGTAGGCAAGAATGGAAGGATTTTCCAAAGCGGGCTTGCCCACCACCACGCGCGCTCCGAGAGAAGAGATAGCAACAATGCTTGAACCATCACCTAGAACGGGGAGGAGTTGCTGCACCAGGAAGAACGGACCTCGAACGTTTGTGGCGAAGAGGCTGTCAAAACTTTCTGCCGTGTAATCCGCGATACGTGCCGCCTTGCTGATTCCTGCGTTGAGCACAAGCACATCCAAGCGGTCGCCAACGATGGAGCGCACTTGTTTTGCGAGCAGCGCGGCACCCTCCGGAGCTGCCAGGTCCGCTAAGATTGCATCTGCGTGGCCGCCTTCCTTTTGAATCTCGGCCACTAGAGACTCCGCTTCCTGTTTTGAGCGGCCATAGTGAACCAGGACATGCGCCCCGGCCTTAGCAAGCGCCACTGCTGTCGCTCGACCGATTCCTCTGGATGCGCCCGTCACAAGCGCAGTTTTGTTTTGAAGTGTTGGCATTGTCCTCTCCTGATCCTGTTGGTCAGGCATTCATTCCGCCGTCCACGGTCAGATTCGCTCCTGTGATGTACGAGGAATCAGGACCGGCAACGAAGGCCACCATCGCGGCGATCTCATCTACGTGCCCATAGCGAGCCAGCGCTGTGGCGGCCTTCTGCGGCACAGCCCAATCGCCCGAGGCGGGATTCAAATCCGTATCGATTGGACCCGGCTGAACATTGTTGACCGTGATGCCCCGGCTCCCGACCTCTCTGGACAAGGCCTGCGTGAACATCTTGACGGCTCCCTTCGTGGCCGCGTAGGGCACAAGCCCGGGCGCAACGGCACGCTCGCCCACCGCCGAACCGACCATGATGATGCGGCCACCGTCTTTCATGTGCTTCAGCGCCGCCTGCGTGGTGGCGAACACGCCGCGGAGGTTGATGTCGACCACACGATCCATCTCCTCCTGCGTCGCCTCCTCGAACGGTTTCGGAATGGCCGTGCCGGCATTGTTCACGAGTACATCGAGTCGGCCGAAGGTCGAGACTGCCTTCTCGACGGCACTCTTGACCGCATCGACGTTGGCAGCGTCTGCCTGGATCGCGACGGCCTTTCCGCCGCCAAGTTCAATCGCTTTGACGACCGCCGAAGCCGCGCTCGCGTCCTTCGCATACGTGATGGCTACGCTTGCTCCGTCGGCGGCCAGACGCTTCGCGATCGCTGCGCCAATGCCCCGGGAACCGCCTGTAATAAGTGCCACTTTCTTCGCCAACTTAGACATAGATCTCCTTTGCTCTTCTCAAAACTATTCACAACGCGATTTCGGCTTCGATCCTGCCCGACCGCGATTATGAACCGCTCAGTTCTATACGATGATGGTAGCGCGGCGAGGATGCAGAGATATTGAACTAGTTAGTTCTTTATTTAATAATGTGTTTATGGGGCGCCCGAAGAGATTCAGCCGAGAGGAAGTGTTGGAGAAGGCAATGCCGGTCTTTTGGAAACACGGGTTCGCAGATGCGACTCTTCAGGAACTGGAACGAGCCACAGGCGTGAACAAATCAGGGCTATACTCCGAGTTCCGAGACAAGGAAGATCTTTTTGTAGCGTGTCTGCGTCACTATCTTGAGAGTCAGGGGAAGAGGGGACTTCTGACTAGGGAGCCTTTCGGATGGAAGAACGTCGAAACTTTTCTGAAAAATGGACCCCTCCACAAAGGTGAACAGCAGGGATGCTTTTCCATCAACTCGATGCGGGAGCTCGCTATCCTTCCGGATGAGGCTTACGGAGTCGTGACAGAGAATCGGACGTTATTGCAGCATCTTCTCGCCATGAACATCGAAGCCGAAAAACCCAGGATGGCTCCTTCCGCAATTGCGGAGATGGTCCTGTCCTTCTTCTCAGGCCTATGCATTGAGAGCAACCTTAAATCCGGCAAAGCCTCGTCGACCCGCAAGATCGAGAACTTCATGACAGCCCTTCGCAGTCTCTAAATCGAACGATTAGTTCCCTGAAGTCGGCTATTGGAAGTGACCTCGGCCTAGATTCCAAGACACGGGAGATATTATGTGTGCGTTGATGATTAAGCGCTCGTCTGCGCCCCGGTGAACGATGGAAGGATTTAAAGGTGTTCCTCCTTAATTGTGGATGTTCCCGCTAGCTACCTCCTGCTTATCTGGTTGTTTCAGCAATGCACTATACGTTGGGTTCTACTCTGAACGGGCGCCACTACCACTCGTGACCAGCTGAAACGACCAGACAAGCAGAAGCTACCTAGTGATTGTCATTTGAGGGGAACTCATCGTGCCTTCATGCTTTCATCTCCTTTGCTAATGTGAGGCATCAGTTCCATCCTTATGCCCGGTCCGGATTCCCATGGGACAGCTGCTCGATCCACTCTTTCATCGATGATTGCTTCGGCTCGCCCATAGCTGCATTCGACACGTTCTCCCACGCTTCCCATGTCTTCAGCCGCTCCGCATAAGCGGCACGAGCCCTGGGCAGAATAGAAGTGCCTAACCCAAGTCGCAGCGGCGGATTGTCTGCGTCCACGAGTTTCAGGATTGCTTCTGCCGTCGCCTCTGGGTCGCCACGTTCAACATCCGCCAGATGCGTCAGAAACTGCTTCCGGAACTCCGCGTATGGTTCCAGAACATCCGCGATCTGTGAGGACTTTCCGAAGTCGGTTGCGTAGGCTCCCGGTTCAACAATTGTCACCTTCAACCCGAACGCCTTCACCTCCTGCGCGAGGGATTCGTGGAGCGCTTCGACTGCCCATTTCGTGGCGCAATAGAAGCCAATGAGCGGCAATGCCGTTATCCCAAGTCCGCTTGAGACACCGAGAATGTGACCGCTCCCTTGTTTCCGCAGCAAAGGCAGAGCCGCTCGGAGCACTCGGACCATGCCGAGGTAGTTCGCATCGAAAAGGTCGCGGATCTGCTCGTCGCTCGCTTCCTCTGTTGCCGCGAACAAACTTGCGCCGGCATTGTTCACAAGGACGTCCAGCCTGCCGAAGTGCGCGTATGCCTGATGAACCACCTCGTGCACCTGCGCGGAGTCGGTGACGTCGAGGGCGAGGGGCAGCACCGTGTCGCCAAAACCCTCCGCGAGATCGGCGATGTCTGCCAGTTTGCGGGCGGTCGCTGTAACCCGGTCACCGCGTTTGAGAGCAGCCTCGGCCCAGATGCGGCCGAACCCGCGCGAGGCGCCAGTGACGAACCATGTCTTTTGCATGTCGATTCCTCCGTGATTGTGGGGTTAGGTTCAAGCCTCGGAATAGCGCATGTTTCCGAGATCGGTGAGAAGGGAGGGGCCGGTAGGGTTCCATCCGAGCTTTGCACGGGTCTGCGCACTGGAGGTCAAGGGGTCCCTCCCTGCGAAGAACCCGAGGAAGCCGAAATGTTCCTGGGCCTGTTCCTGTGAAATGGAAACGACTGGCACCTGCAAGCCGTGGCCGATTGCGGTGGCGATGTCTTTGAGCGCCACGCCCTCTTCCGCAACGGCGTGATAGCGGGCACCCGCCGTGCCCTTCTCCAGAGCGAGCAGGTAGAGGCGAGCAACATCCGAAACATGCGCGGCGGGCCAGCGGTTTTGACCATCTCCGATGTACGCCGAGACACCCTTTGCGCGTGCCACGGCAATCAGGGGGGTGACGAGGCCCTGCTTTACCGTGTCGTGGACCTGCGGCAAGCGCATTACAATCGCAGGGACTCCGCGCTCCATCAGTGCGGCAGCCGTCACCTCCGATACGCGTGGAAGGGATGGGGAGGAAAGCGGCGGGTCATTCTCGGTGGCAGCGCGGCCCTGAGCCACTCCCACGCCGGAGCTGACGACCAACGGACGGCTGGAGCCCTGGAGCACGGCGCCGATGGTCTCGATGGCGCGCTTGTCCAGCTCGCAGCTCTCCGCAAACCTCGACCAATCATGCCGGAAGGCGGTGTGGATAACAGCGTCAGTCGCGGCTGCTCCGCTGCGCAGGCTTTCCAGGTCCTCCAGATCGCCGAGATGCGCTTGGACGCCGGCGGCTTCAAGCGATTTTGCGCCAGCGTTCGATCGCGTCAATCCAAGGACGTGGTGACCGGCGCCGACAAGTTCTTTCACAACGGCGGAACCGATGAATCCAGTAGCGCCGGTAACGAATACCAGCATGTGTGCCTCCTTGATCTCATGACAGCTAAGATTGACGAAAGGATGCGGCCTCAAATAAAACGGAGGTAGCCTCCGTATGAATAGATAATCGGAGGTAGCCTCCGGTTGCAAGAAATTTGGAAATGACGAAGAAACGTTCGACGACCGCCCGGAAACCGCGCACAGACGCGCTGCGCAACCGCGAGCGTATTCTTGAAGTCGCGAAGGCAGCCTTTACCCGACAAGGTGCCAATGCCAGTTTGGAAGAAATCGCGGAGCTGGCGGGCGTTGGAATTGGTACCCTATATCGCCACTTTCCTATGCGGGATGCGCTGATCGAAGGCGTTTACCGGAATGAAGTGGAGAAACTCGCAGCGGCCGCGGCCCGCTTCGCCGAGACCATGTCTCCGATCGAAGCGCTTCGAGCCTGGATGCTTCTGCTCGTCGATTACATCGCGGCCAAGCACATCATTGCGCCTGCGCTCAACAGCATTGTCGGAGGCCCGTCCAGGCTCTATGAAGGTTCTCGCACCACGATCCATGACGCGATCGATGGGCTGGTGAAGCGCGCTAAAAGGAGTGGCGATCTGCGCAGAGATCTGGATGCATCCGACCTGCTTCGAGCGCTGATCGGCGTCTCGCATGTGGGCTCCAACGCTGATTGGCCGCAGAGCGCCAAGAGACTAGTAGACATCCTCATCGCAGGCACACGCCCGCTCAAATAGATCGCGTTCCCAAGCACCCGATCTCTGGCAGTGGACATCCATTCCGCTGCAACAGCAATGTCATATATGACCACCATGGTTTTTACCGTCTATAGCGGACCATTTATCCGCTGCGCACACCGTAATTTAGGCATATATAAGGTTAACGAGGGACAGCCGAACGGAGCCCCCGAAGACGCATTAATCGCCTAAGTGTATAAAAATAAAAGAGATGCTGACTGTACCGTATTTGTACCGGCCTGGGATTATTGGACGCCAGAGACAATCCAAATGTTGCCGTAAAGCTTTGAAACTAATCAGCTTAGAGTGGTGCCGGGAGAGGGAGTTGAACCCCCACGAAGTTGCTTTCGACGGATTTTGAGTCCGTTTCTGGGCTCTCAAGAACATCATGGATTCGAGCTCAGGAGACCAACTGCGTACCCGCCCCTTGAACTCGCGGAAGTAGAGCATGCGCGCAAATTGCTGAAGCGTGCCAGCAGTCGCGGCAACCAACAGATCGAGGTTCAGCGTTGCGCTCACGGCTCCTTCCGCCACACCTTGTTGCAGGACAGTGCGAAGGAGAGCCAGCATGGACTTCTTGTGTAGCCTTTTTGAGACTCGTGGCCACATCTCCCGAAGATGATCCTGAACAAAGAGAAATGCCTCCATGTCTTGTTCCATCTGGGCGAAAAAAACCTCAAGGATGGCTGCCAATCGCGCATCAAACCGGTGGCTAGTCGACGTGGCGAGCTTGAGCTGTTCAAACATCTGCTCGTAACACGCTTCGAAGAGATATATGGCGAGACTATCCTTGGTCGAAAAGAACTTGAACAGCGCGGGATTTGCTCACTTTAAGAGTCAATTCTCGATTCCCGTCAGAGGAAGACACTGCCGAAAAATGTGTCCGGCAAGGGTCCAGATACACGCCTGTGTCCTGGTGATCCCTGTTCGTACCGGTGCCTGGTCAGTTGGAGATTTTCCTGGCCGCAGGATGGTTCTTCTCCGCAATTTCAATCACAACGGGAATATTTTCACGATTAGCCCAGTTAACAACTGTATAGCTCCGCGAAAGGCGCCAGGTGCCTATTACCAGTCCGCTGCCTTATTTCGTAGTCGCGCCTTGCCTGATTGGCGTTGCTGGGATAGTCGCTCATTTTGTTCCGCAAGACAGGAACAGACTGCACGTTCCCCTGGAGTCGCTGCGCGGCCTCCTCGCCATGAGCGTCCTCTTTTCCCATGCCGTGGTGACCTATTTCTATTTCCAAACCGGCGTTTGGGCCAGTCCGCCCACACCGTTTTATTCTTTTCTCGGTTCAGGATCTGTCGCTCTTTTTTTTTCCTGAGCGGCTTTCTCTTCTGGTCGAAATGTCTCGCCCGCAATGGTGTAGGGAGATACGCGAGCTTTCTGGCAAGACGCGCGCGCAGGATCGTTCCGACCTATTACGTATCGGTGGCCATCGTATTGTTCATCGTTCTGGCAAAAATGCATTTCAAACTTAATGTCTCGTCCACAACCTTTCTCGCCGAGATTGCGCGATGGTTGCTCTTTGTTCCTGCGCGCGAGGTCAATGGCTTTCCGCAGGCACATCTGATCAACGCCAGCGTGACC
>JBAVYX010000123.1:0-6751 GCA_049588475.1 Silvibacterium sp.
GACCTAAGCCGATCTACTGGCCAAACACCAGCAGTACTTATCGGGACAATGTCATCTATTGGTCTAAGGACCTCAGCCGGTCGATCGACTACCTTGAGACACGCCAGGACATCAATTCCAACGAATTGGCCTACGAGGGTTACAGTTGGGGGGCAGCGATGGGGGGACTTCTCCCGGCTGTTGAAACTCGCTTTAAGGCATTAATTCTTGTAGCGCCAGGATTCTACTTGCAAGAGCGATTGCCAGAAGTGGATCAAGTCAACTTCGCCCCACATGTGAAGGCTCCTGTTTTGATGCTCAATGGCCGTTTCGATTTCATTTGGCCGCCCAGCATCTCTCAAGAGCCCATGTTCCGTCTGCTAGGAACACCCACAGAGCACAAGCGCCGCGTGGTTTACGATACGGGACACGACATACCCCGAACCGAGATGATAAAGGAATCGCTCAACTGGCTCGACAAATATCTGGGACCCGTGAAATAGGACAAGGCTGTCGAATGTGGGGAGATTATCGAAGCGCTTTCATACCGTGCGCTGGAATTTTCAGATTCTAGTTTCCCGCGCCAAATAGCGCCGAAAACTCTCCTCCATATAGCTCTCAGAGCTACACTGCTTGTACCTCACAGCCCCAGATTATCGTTAACCGCTACAGCCAAGTCCTGCTCCGAACCAAGATATCGTTCCGTCGTCTGAATCGAGCTGTGTCCAAGCAGAAACTTGATTTGTTCCAAATCGCCGCCGTTCTGCCGTTCTTGCGGCAAAGCTTCGCGCACGTGCGGCGCAGATCATGTGCCCCGAATCTTTCAATTCCAATCTCCTTCGCAGATTGCTCGACGACCGACCAAATCGCCCAGTCGCCCAGCTCGTCGCCGATCAGCTTCCCGCTCTTGGAGAGCGGCCGCAGCAAGCGGCCGTCCTCGATCTTCGCCGCTATCATCCAAGCGTTGATTCCCCGCTTGACCCAGACCGGGATCGCGACAGTTCGGACTCGGCCGCCCTTGCCACGAAGATCGGGCAAGACCCATCGCCCCTCCCGCATCTGGATAGCGTCAACGTTCAAGCTGGCCAACTCCTGCCCGCAGGGCGCAGCCCAGCAGCAACGCCAGAATCACATAGTCCCGCTTCCCTTTGATGGTGGAGCGATCAGGGACAGTTAGTAGCTCCTTGCCCTGGTCTCGCGTGAGCCAGTTCCCCACCCTAGTTCCCTTCTGGGAGAGGTTGGGGACGCCGGCGATGCTTGCGGCCTCTTCAGCGCCGATGATTCCGTTGCGCTGCACCTCGCCGATCAGCTTGCGCACTGCGGACAGGCGAACGTTTACATTGTTCTAACCAAAAAGAGAGTCTACAGAATTTCTGAACATGGAACGCCAAGGCAGGTCAGTGAGTCAATTGCTCATTCCACTGTGTCGCGATTTCCTTACCGACCCTTTTCTCGACCGCAGCCAAGATCTGCTGCAAAAATTCGGGGTGAACTTTAAGAGGGATCAATTTGGTCCACGGATATCGGTCGAGTTGTTCGAGCGCCTCTTCCGATGATCCAAGAGCTCGTGAAGCTGTCTGGAATTCGATGTCTTCCTGATTTTCCTCTGAAAGCATTTCGTATGCTGCGGTTTCATCTGTCTCAACTCGAAACCGCCAGCCATCCCCGGAGTTTTCTCTCAAGAGAGAGATTGAACCGCCTTCGCTACCAACTTTAAGCACTATTTCGCTCTTCACCACTGTTGCAGGCTGAGCGTCGATTTTACCCAAGGCGGCTTCGCCGGAACTGAAATACTCGTTGCCCAGCTGGTACAGAAACTTGTCAATCTCTTTGTAGCTCAGCGAGCCTAGTCCATAGTGGTCCCGGAACGCTGTTACGATTTTGTGAAATTTTTCATAATCCCACAGATCGTTCTGGGTGAACTTGGCGAATGGATACATGGCTCGGTAAGAGCGCAGACAAAAAATCGACTCTCGAATCAAAAATTGGATACCTGTCTGCCCGGTGCCAGCTGCAGTATTTGGTTGCGAAGGAATAGTTCCAACGAGTCTTGCCCGTGTATGTGACTTTCGTGATCTTCCCAACCACCTTCGGATCCCCGCTCTCCAAGAGAGGATCGATCGCAGCATCCTTGATCACTTTGGCCACCTCGAACACCCCAAATATCAGTGTTCTGTATAGGACATTGATCGCTGCAACTTACCAATACATGACCTAGCAGCCCGTGTCTAAAGTTTGCGTTAATATTACCGTTCTGCGCGTTCCCTGCGATGAGGCTTCTCCGAAGCTGCTGCGGCACTATATTCGAAGCCGGAGAGGATTTTATGGAGCATATTCAAGCACGATTCATCGGTGTTGAGCTCTACTTCGAAAACTTGGACAGGGCAAAGAAGTTCTACATCGAAACGATGGGTCTTGAAGTTTCCGATGAGCAAGTCGGGCACCATGCTAAGTTCGATGGTGGTGCAGGTTTTGTTTGTCTTGAGCGGAAGGGGGGTGAGTCGTACCCCTCGCAAGATAAAGCGGTTCTCTTCTTTGAGGTGCATGATCTAAGGTCAGCGATAGCGTCCATCGGGCCGGATCGCGTAGTTCAGTCCGAAGGTACATGGGTTGTCCTGCACGATCCCGAAGGCCACAACATATTACTTCTTCAGAGATCAAACTGAGTGTGCCAGCAGTAATTCGCGGTTTAATTACTTTGCATCGAGAGCGATTCGGGGCCATGGCAATGGGGACGCGCAGGCAACGTCAGCGACAAGAGGAGCTTTGGTGTCGCCGCGATTTGGCAGAAGCTCCGGGGCATCCTTTTTATCGACGATTGAACGAATTGCTCGAAAAAGCAGGGTTCGACGAGTTCTGCGAGACGCGCTGCCGTAAGTTCTATCACGAAAAACTGGGCCGCCCGTCGCTCGCACCGGGGATGTACTTCCGAGTGATGCTGATCGGGTTCTTTGAGGGGATCGACAGCGAACGAGGCATCGCATGGCAAATGGCAGATTCGTTATGTTTGCGGCAGTTTTTGCAGATTGAACTGGATGAGCGGACGCCAGATCATGTGACTATCTCGCGCACACGTCGGCTGATGGACGAGGCCACGCATCAGGAAGTGTTTGGCTGGGTGCTGCGGCAAGTAGCGCGTGCGGAATTTGGGGGCAGGTCAGATCGCATGGTCGGCAAAACGGAAGTAAATCGATCCAAACTCTCATTCCGGGAAGCGGAAGCAGCGGCAACGTCGCCCTAGCCAAAGTGGAGGTCGTAGGTAATGCTCAAATACCGATGTTCCATGTTTCCGGGATTACTCTCGCTTATGCTCCAACCCTGTCTACTTAACTTGGCATTCCATCGCCGTTGTCTCCAGTCGAACAGACTGAAAGGGCCGGTCGATTCCCAGCGAGCAACGTGTTCCGGGATATAACCATGGGGAAGCACGCACAGAACAATTTCTCCATTGGGATCAAGGGAAGCATCACGCAATGGAGCGCTGACCTGCTTACGATGCTCTAACCACCAGTTCTCCACGACGCGAATCCCAAAGCTGTATCCGTTCCGGCTTGAACGGAAAAAGAAATAGGGAAGCGGGTTGCGATTCTCAGGGTTGTTGAACGGTTCCGGCATCAAAATGCAAGGCACTCGATTTCCGAATGTCATGCTGGTTCGGTAATCCGTTTCAGACCGGACGGACTTAGCATTCAACTGCTCACTCGTTTTAGCGGAAAGTGCGTCGTGGCGGGCAAATACGGCGGCGGTAAGTGCAGTGAACTTGTATATCTCATATACGATGTTTTCACTGTCCACCGGCGCTCGGGGCAGCCCAAGGTCACCGCAAAGAACGTCGAAATTGACGAATATATCGACGCTGTATGGCTGAAACCTTGCAGCCTTCCATAGCCCGTATAACCAAAGGCCAACTACGGTAAAGCTCACTCCGAGCAGAATCGAAGCCGGAATCGTCAGGCCGCCAAAATAATGAAACAACGCAATCACGGCCCCAGCCACAAGCCCGAGCATAAACTGGTAAAGCCAATTCTTGATCAAGTTCATATCTGGTCAGTCTAGTTCACTTTCCTGCGCCAAACTGCGCCTTGGGTAGGGGCGGACTGACGACTTCCTATGGCCAGTCCCCTGCTGATCCACGCCGCTGTTAGCGCTGTTTATCGATCCCGAGGGCGAGGCGTCTTTCACCGATAAATGACGGCTGATGATCCTCGTCGCAGGTCCACCACGCGTCCATCGGGCCTCGGAAGAGGTCTTGCGGCAATCGGCGCTTCGCGGTTCCGTTTTCCCAGACAGTGCAGCAGAGAGTCGGCGGCTCTTTGCTCATGACAACGCGGCCTAATCGTACATCCTCAAGACGATCCTCGCGGCTTCGACCGTCATCGGTACGCATGTTCAACGCCAACTCCTTCTGAAACGTGTTGTAGCTGACCAACGAGATCAGCGCGGCGATGCGCGTGTTTTGGTAGCGTGTCTGTCGTACCATCTTGCCTTCGCCGACTAGGAATTTCGATTCGATCTGCGATGCATCAGCAACGCCAGTTTCAGTATCGACGGGAATCGTGAAGCCCAAGTTCCCATACATCGCACCCAGCATGACGTTAGGCTCCCTCAGGTTGATTACCTGAGAAAACAGGACGAGCGCACAAAGCTGATCGGAGAAGTCTTTGAACTTATCTTTCCCCGCTTCGATGTGGGCACGGACAGGCCCGTATGGATCGAATTGGGCGAACGATCCCACTGCTTCGAGGGGAGAGTGCTCAATGTCCTTCACCTCGAAGTAAATCCTGCCGTGCGTTGGGTGATCGACGACGTAATCGACAAGCTTGTTTGTAAAACTGAGTGGCGGCTCATGCTCGAACGCCATGCTCTGCGCGTTCAGATATTCCTCGAAGGCAAGTTCTCCGGGCGTCTTCTGGTTCATGATGCACTTACTTCTGAGGGCCAAGGATTCCGAGAGGATCGCTCGGACTAGACGGCGAACCCTGAAAAATGCTCAGGCAGGTTGGCAGTTGATCTAAGCCACCGTTCATCGATGGTGTTTTATAAGTCCAATCCCAAGTCTTACAGTACTGGCCCGTTACTGTATCCAAAGCTATTCCCGGTGAAGAAGGGGAAGATACATTCTCAAAGCGGTGAAGCGGTGGAAGGCGACTTTCTTTTACGGTTGGTGCAGTCGATTTAGGGGACTGGTCACACCCGTTGGACTGCTGCAAGACTGCAACAAGGTGGCGAGACATAGGACGGCCTTCATGTCGCCAATATTACGTCTCTCCAGGCCATCCGCTTACAGGTTTTTCTGGCTAGGGACTTCTTCACTGTGTCCTGCCATTCGGATGAGGGCTGGCGGAGGCGGGCGACTACTCCCATTCCTTCATGAGCCTGTAAGCTTCATCAATGGGAATCGTATCGGGGTATTTCTCCCGGAACTCTCGGGCGAGCTTATCAGCAGCGGCTGTGTAAGCTGCGCGGTCGGCACCTTGGTAGGCCCCCTTCGACGCTTCTAAGCTTCGCAGTACCGTTTCTGTTGCAATCGTTTTGCCTTCGTGTGCGCCTTTGTCGATGACGGCCTGTCTTGACGCCTCGATGGTCTGGAGCCTTTCGTTGACAAGCCCCAGTATAAAGTCGGGTTGTTCCCCCTGATCGATAATTTTTTGCCCTTCGGCAAGGGCGGCTTGCAAAGCTTCTTCCTTCGTAGCGAAGCGCTCGTCATTGAGGATAAAGTGCTGTTTACTCGTGCCGTTTGGGTGTGTTTTTTCAATATAGGGCCAAGCGTAGAATCCGCCCTCAGACCTGCGGTACAACTCGACCTCGATCACCAAACCATTATAAGAACGCCTTTCTACCGACTCCGGGTTAGCCATAGCTTATAAGTCCTTTCACTTTTGATCGGAGCAGTAATACAGACGCCCCATAGGTCGCGTGAGACGCGCAGCTTACTTTATTTCCCCCAGTTTCTTTTGCATGGCCGCTGCACATTCCTGCTGCGTTAATTTGTGATCTGCTTTCGATCCCGCGTTCCATTCGGACCTCGGGACATTTACAACATCTCCGTTGTGTTTCTTAACTACATCGAAACGCATATCGGTACCCACATCACTTCGCTCTCCGTCTTACTTCAGCTACTGGTCCGGTCTTGGCGTGGTTGCGTCCGACGCAGAACTAGCCGCACTCGGTCCTTGGCACGCCTGCATGAAACTTGAGTCCGTAGTCCGCATCCGATCTGATCTTGCTCATTCGCAAGCAGTATGCCTAACGTCTGCTCTCAGGATCATCTGGTTCATCGAGAAGCCAGCGCCTTAGACGTGGTGGCAACAAGCCAATCTCGCCGCAAGTCTGTCTGACATTGCGATTCGGATGCAAGACGACATAAATCGAACGGATGTGTTGCAACTTTCAGGGCTGCTGGCGGTGACGTGAAAGAATCGCGAAATGATAACCCGACCCGCGCTCTTCAAATGGCGGCAGACCGAACCCGGTCTCATACTCTGCGCGGTCCGGTGGTATCTTCGCTATTCTCTGTCGCTGCGCGACGTTGAGGAGCTGCTGGAAGAGCGCGGTCTCTATGTCGATCACACAACCGTCTGGCACTGGGTGCAGGATTACGGCCCGGAGTTGGAGCAGCGACTGCGACAGCATCTCAAGCCGACCAACAAATCGTGGCGGGTGGACGAAACCTACGTTCGCGTGAAGGGTCGCTGGTGCTACTTGTATCGGGCCATCGATTCCAAGGGTGCCACCATCGATTTCTTGCTGTCAGCGTTCCGTGACGCTGATG
>JBAVYX010000124.1:0-1995 GCA_049588475.1 Silvibacterium sp.
TACGAGAGTGGTCGCGGCATGTGCGCATCGACGACATTTACGGACCGCATTCCCTGGTCGAGCCACTTCGCTCCTCCATCGTAAGAGAGATAAAAGCGCACAAACTCCTCAGAACCGTTGATCAGCACATCGCTGGAGTAACCGAAAAGCTTCTTAATGTCGACCTTCGCATGAAGCTCCTCGAACTCAGGGTCGTATCCAACCTGAGAGAGGCGTTCATAAGTCGTATCCTCCTGAATTTTGAGGACTGCGTTAAACGTCGTGGATGGGACCTTTCCGAAGTGGTTTGGATTTCCAAGTAGAAGTGCTCGAAGTTTTTGTCGAGCCATCTCGGGAGATAGCTGGGCCAGGGCAATCAACTCCAGAGCGGGTTGAGTTGATGGAGCAAAGGGTGTCACTGCGGGGGAGTTCATATCCATTCCTCTCAATCGTGCAATTCCAGAACAACTCCTGCTGCGCGCTGAGCAATCGAGTACCAATCCGGCTGCAGTTCAATCTTGTGCGCGCGGTCGGTAACCGGGTCTGTTGGCCTGCGGGTTTGGCTCACGAAAAAATAGTGCGAGCTCGCAACGTTCCGTTTCACGTAATCGCAAAAAAATGTGGGAATTGAATTCCCCGGGCTGAATGCCACCCCGGGCTGACTAGTCAGGATGAAAAACTGCTCTGGTGATGTTTGGCCGCGCAGACTCAGCTAAGTAACCTGTAAGGGCCTCGGTGGCGTTCACGAATGCGGCAAGTGCGCTTAAAAATAGGACTTGCGCGCCTGACGCGGTACCCAAACGTAACCAATTAGCCACTTAAGACGCAGTTACCCGCAAGTAAACCTGTGCTAGCCTAACCTCACTTTTGGATCAATTCGTGTATGTCGAGCTTTCAGGACGGTGGGCCTTGTTCTGGGTGGACATTGCATTGATTGAGGAGTAGACATGCCCAGGCTGGCCGTTGCCCGCGGGACAGCATCGATGAACACCCGTGCGTCGATGCCAGACTTCTGTCGTCTGCGGAGCCTCCGGCCGAGGTTTGTCGCCTGCATCCTGGCTTGCGTTGTAATCCCGGCGATCCCTGAGAATTCGCGGCAGCTTGCGGAACTGACCACAGTTCGACAGATTCGCCATCTGAAAGCCTCTACGCCTGGCGTAATCGGCGTTCATTTGCGCGGCGTCGTGACGTACTACGACATAGTCGGACCAAATCTTTTTGTACAGGATGCAACCGGCGGTACCTGGGTCGATCTGCGAAACTCCACGGCTACACCGCCATCGCCTGGCCAAATGGTCGATCTTCGGGGCACCGTCGGCTTCGGGTTCAGCCCTTACGTCGCCAATCCTCACTGGACAGTCGTGGGCAAATCGGCGCTGCCAAAACCACAGCCCCTCACTTTTGACG
Source organism: Silvibacterium sp. (assembly GCA_049588475.1). Classification (GTDB taxonomy): domain Bacteria; phylum Acidobacteriota; class Terriglobia; order Terriglobales; family Acidobacteriaceae; genus Silvibacterium. The sequence goes on from JBAVYX010000124.1 coordinate 1,387, forward strand.
ATGCCGCGACAGGTTCTTTCGACAGCCAATGGGTGCAGATGGATGGCGTCGTGCATTCCTTCGTCCAGGAGGCTGACGGGAATGTACTGGTCATCGACGTCGCAACCCCGACCGGCGCGTTCAAGGTCAGAGTCCCCGGCTATCGTAGCCCGTTTCCGATGGAACTGGTGGATGCTAAGGTTCGTTTCTATGGCGTTTGCGGTGCCGCCTTCAACAGCCGCAAACAACTTGTCTCGATTCATTTGCTCATGCCCTCGATTCAGAACCTCGAGATTCTTGAGGCTCCGCCGAAGGATCCATTCGCCGTACCGGCGATACCCATTGCGGATGTACGGCGGTACTCCGCCGATCTATCTGACGAGCACAGAGTGAAAGTCATCGGCACAGTAACGGTTTCATTCCCGCCGCAAGGAATCTATATGACGGACCGCTCCGGCGGTCTCTTCGCCGAGAGCGAGGATGGAACCCAATTCAAAGAAGGTGACAGGGTCGAAGCGATTGGGTTCCCGGCAGCGGGCAGCTTCAGCCCAGTCCTGAAGTCCGCACTATTCCGGCCTACCGGACAGCACTTCCTGCCGACCGTTACACCTGTCAGTGGAAGAGCTGCGC
>JBAVYX010000125.1:0-32228 GCA_049588475.1 Silvibacterium sp.
GTACACATCAATATGAACACTCAACCCGAGATGGATGCACGTGGCAGCTTCGAGGCACGGTATGTCGCATTCCTCGAGACCATCAGTCAACTCCGTCCGCGCTTGCATCGTTACTGTTCACGGATGACGGGATCCGTTCTCGATGGAGAAGATGTGGTGCAGGACGCGCTGTTTGAGGCGTATCGCAAGTTGGACACATACGACGATAGCCGTCCGCTTACACCATGGCTCTTCCAGATCGCACACAACCGCTGCATCGACTGGCTGCGCCGTCGTGGAGTACGGGAAGAGGCGGAATCTGCCGTGGTCCGGCCAGACTATGTTTTGCCGGTTGATCCTCCCGGGGCGGAGCTTGGGCGCGCAGTCGAGAACCTGGTGACGGGTCTACCGCCGAAGGAACGCGCCTGTGTGCTGCTGAAGGATGTATTCGACTACACGCTCGAAGAAATTGCAGAACTCGTCGGGTCTACTGTCGGTGGAGTCAAGGCTGCTCTTAGTCGCGGACGAGCGAAGTTGGCGACACTGCCGGATCGTGCGTCATCGCGCAAAAAGAAGCCGGAATTGTCACAGCTGTTACAGCTCTATGTTGAGCGGTTTAATCAACGCGACTGGGACGGACTGCGCGAACTCATTAGCGCCGACGCCCGCCTCCTCGTAGCAGACTGCTTCGCCGGCCGGCTGGCTGACTCTCCGTACTTTGGCAACTACGAGCGCTGGACGGTTGCGTGGCAGATGGCAGCAGGTGAAGTCGACGGCGAATCCGTGGTCATCATCTTGGATCGGGACTTCCATGCGGACATGAGTCATTGGAAGCCACAGGGCGTTGTTCGTCTTGCATTCCAGGAACAGCGCATCATGCATATTGGGGACTACTCGCATTGCCCCTGGATTTTGTCTGCCGCAGGCGAAGTGATCCTCGCCGATCCCTCCTGATGATGTCTTCCTCACACGCGTATCTTAGATCGCCCGAGCGCCGTAATAAGGAGTGCAACAGTAATTCGGCAAGGGAGATGATCTCGAATGACAAAAATTACAACAGAGTTGTTTTCGGCGAGTCGTTCATGGACCGAATCCGACCCACAAGGTGCTCGTAAGCCGATGAAAGGGAAATTCGGATATGAAATGAGAAAACTTCAGCTTGTGCTGTTCGCGCTGCTTTCCGGGTTTGCCGCAGCCAGCCTGCTCGCTCAGGAGATGAAGTACGCCCCACTGAGTGAGTACATGATGCCGCAAGACGCTGAAGTTGCGTTAGCCAGGAGCGCGGCCCCGCATGGTATCTCGGACCACGCGACAATCAAAGTACTGACCGCCTCGGGCTATCAGGCAGTGCAACAAGGCGATAACGGTTTTGTATGCGTGGTGATGCGTGGATTTACCGGTGCGCCGACTTTCACCCCTGCCCAAATACGCGCCCTTATCACCTATGATCCCAAAACCCGCGCGCCTATCTGCTTCAATCCTCAAGCGGCAAAAACTGTAATGCCGTATTACGAACTGCGAACGAAGCTCGGAATGGAAGGCAAGACTCCCGATCACATTGCTGAAAGCGTTCAGGAGGCTTACGCCAAAAGCCAGATTCCGAAGCGCGACGGCGTGAGCTTTGCATATATGTGGTCGGCGGATCAGGTCCTGGGCCCTAGTGGTCATTGGCATCCTCATATGATGATCTTCGCTCCCGATTATGAGAATTCGATGCTTGGCAACAATGAACCGGGAAGTCAACTTCCGGTCGTCGGCGATGATGCCGGCACACCGTTTGCTGTCCTTGTAATACCCGTGGATGACAAACTAGCGGTCAAGGCACAGCCATAACTCGACTAAATCCCCAATCGACGAATGCTTCGGCATAGGCAATGGCGCGTGGCGAGTTTCGCATGTATATGCCATATGGATCGTCTTCTACAAATCCGTTGTGCCCCTTCGGCAATTCGCTCGTCCCAGGCATGCAAAGCGTGACCACAATTCATCCAGGACGCACCGGGTGCTCGGCGAGTTCGCGTGCACGAGCGATTTCAGAGAGCGGGATTCGCTCGCCAATTGTGAATCCTGCCCAGCCTGCCTCAAGCGCGGCGTTTATATCACGCGCTGCTGCAGTCTTTACATCGTCAGGCTATACATCGTCAGGCTTGACAAGGCTGCGGATTGAGGAGTAGAAGAGCCGCGCAAGAGTTTGCTCCACAAGGAGCGCGGCCAAAATGTAAGCGGCTACATTAGCTGGACCTGGTAGCCCACGGTTGGGAGTCAACCCGGCGATCATCTCCATCATTCACTTCACTTCCCACAGGGCGTAGCTCAAACACCAGACCCAAACCGGGCCGAACGGAGAACGACGGCCTTTGTAAGAAGGAGACAGCGTCATGAAGCGGTCAACCTTGTTGTTCGCTGCGATTGCGGCGAGCGCGATGTTTGCGCGCGGGCAAGCGCCCATCACTCAACCTCCAGAGCCAGTCGACCCAAGCCCGATCAATGGCGAAACCTATTACCTCGTGAATCAGCTTTCCGGCTTGCAGATGGACCTCAGCGGCAGTTCGAAAGCTAACGGTGATTCTGTAAGTCAAAACACGCGCAGTTTCTCCAGCCTGACCCAGCGCTGGGCGATGACCAAGCTGATAAATGGCAACTGGAAGATCAGCAACATCTCCAGCGGGTTATGTCTGGACAGCGAATCGGGTTTCTATGGTTCCGAGGCCGCTATTGTGCAGGATCGGTGCGGCATCGATGTTGCTACCCAGGAGTGGTCTTTCAGTTACACGACAAATGGTTACAACCTAATCAGAAACATCGGAACTAGGCGAGTGCTGGATATCTCAAGTGCGAGCGCAGGCGCAAAGCTTATTTTGTCACCGCCCCTCGAGGCTCCGAAGCAAAGCCAATTGTGGTTGCTTCGCCCTGCCTATTGGCGCGGAAACGATATGAGCACCGCGGTAAAAGAGGAGTATGATCGCGCCGCTCAGAATCCCAATAACCTTCCCTGGTGGCATGACGCCTATCTGCCCGGCCAGGACATGCTGCAAATCTTCAAAAACAGTGGGTTGAATGCAATTCGCCTTCGCCCGGCCTCGATCGCGACCACAGTAGTACACGGAAGCGTCAGCTTCTCGGTCTCCAACGGTCCGTATGACAACTACACTCTGCCTGCAGGGACTTCAATAACCTTTCCTGCGACAGCGGTAAACCAGGTCGTTCCAGTTACGACGGACGGGGGCAGCGGCAATTACGCACAGACTGACTGGTCGGCCGTCGACCTGGCAAAACGCGCGAAGGACCTGGGTATGGCCGTGTTTCTGTGTTTGTTCTACGACGGCTACAACACTTCGGACACGCCAGGCCTTTGGAAAGGCAAAACCGTCGCACAGGTTGCCGGCGTCCCGCCCACACCTGGCCTGATGTACAACTACGTGAAGCAAGAGATCGAGTTATTCCGTGTGAACGGCGCCATGCCTGACATGGTCGGTATCGGCAATGAGGTCAACACCGGCATGTTCACCTCCGGCCTCTCGCCCGACGGTACAAGCGCGACTCCTAACGCAGCGGGTACGCCGGACGCCAGTTTCGCCAACTTCGCGGCAATCCAGAAGGCAGCCATGCAGGCGATTGTCGATGCCTCGTCCGATCCGAATCTCGGTCCGCCTATACCACCTCCGCTCCGTTGCATTGATACCGATGGCACCCCTGACCTGCAGACGTTTTTCACCACAGCGACCCAGTACTATGGAATTCCTGTAGACAATATCTGCCAGAGCTATTATCCCGGCTGGCATGGACCGCTAACACAGGCGCAATTCAACTGGGATGCCTGCGGCGCCGGTGGCGACTCCAGTTGCAATCCTGCCGTCGGCCAGCATGTTGAGGAAGCAAATATTATCACCGAAACCACCGGGCTCGAAATACCGGTCTTCACCGCCGAGGACGGTGTGGAATATACCCCTGGTGGCAGCCCGACAGATGCCTGGTATGGAAGTGCTTTGACACCCTTTGACGGCTCGCGCGCGCATGAACGCCAATTCTTCATTGACCTTAACAAGGTAGAGAAAAGCGCACCAAACAACCTCGGCATGGGCATGGATTGCTGGGCCTGCGAGGCATCGCCCATTCCCGGAGCAGGGGGCGTGTGGGCCAACGGCGTCTACGGCTATTGGGTCAACGCCGCCCTGGGGCTTTTCGATTTCTCCTACACGACTGGAAGTTATCTCGACAATGCAGTCTTGCCGTCTATGCTTTCGCTTGGCGGCAAGGTAGATCCAACTCTTTCGTACAAGCTCGTCAGCGCCGTGAACGGACACATTCTGGAAACCGCGGACGTGGCCCCATTCGGACCTGGACAATCTAGTGGTTTGCTGCGCACCGTCTTCGACCTCGGAGTTACACCTCTACACCAGCAGTGGCAGATCCTGGCCCAGGGCGGCGATGCTGAAGTGAACGACGCCGTCTATCCAACTCCAATGGACCATCTCGGCGACGGTTATTTCCAGATCATCAACGCGGATCAGAAACGTGGGATCCATGTTCTTGATGCAAATGGGAACACGACGCCCGGCAGTCCAGTATTAGGAAATATTCAGACTGCTCAGCCGACTGCAATGGCGGGAACAAATCCCAGCCAGGAGTGGGACATCATCACCGCTGGAAACTGCGGCGACATACCAGCAAACTGCACAACGCCCTCTCTGACGGCGACCGGCGACTACTACATGATCGTTAACAAGGCCAGCGGTCTCGTCCTGGCTGCCGTTGAAAAAGGCAGGGCGGTCGTTGTCGAACAGCAAACACCTGCGGCTGCCTCAAACGGCGATTGGATGGTGCCTGCGAACAAAGGCCAGCTATGGCAGATATTTCCTGTGCACATTACAGCGCAGGAACCGGGTGTCGCTACCCGATGAAAGTTTAGCTGTCTGGAAGCTTTCAGCAGGTTGTCTTTTTCAGGCCGTCCGCATCTGAGACACCCAGATGGATAGTGCTCCTTTGTCCTCGGTAAACCGGAAGCCTCAGGCTGCCTTCATTTGAGTCCTCCCTTTCGCAGAAGCCCGAGATTTCTGGAGCCCTTAAAGCTAGAGAATAGGTTCCCGGAAGTATTCGACAACTTTTGAGTCACCTGCCTCGTTGATAATCACGTGTGATGCGCGAGTTGTCTTGCGCGGCGGCGAACAACGCGTATACCTTCGGTAGGTATGGCCGGAGCCGACGAAATCAAACGAGAGGAACTGACCGCGTTACTGGACCTCGCGGGAGAGTTGTCGACTCAGGTAGATCACCGAAAGGTGGTTGCCGCCGTTCTGGAGTGCGCCTGCGCTTCGACCCATTCTCCTGAAGGTTCGCTCCTGCTCTACGATTCGATCCGCAAGGGTTTGTATTTTGCCGCCGCTCGTGGCCCGAAGGGAAATGAATTGCTGCAGAAGTTCGGCGAGCGGTCGAATCAAAGGATTCCCCTCGAGGGCAGCAAAGCGGGCCAGGCGTTTCGATCCGGAAAGATCACCGTAGCTTCGAACGTTCAGGACGACGCCGAGCACTTCAAGAACGTGGATGACCAGATCAAGAATGTAACGGTCTCGCTGATTTCTGTACCGCTGCAGATTGCGGGTTCGATGGTAGGGGTTCTGCAGCTGCTGAACAAGATGGACTCGAGCGGCAAGTACTGCCCGTACGATCAGCATGATTTTGCTTTGCTGGAGTACCTGGGAAGGATTGCCGCAGCGGCAATCAACAGTGTGCGGCTGCTTCAGCGGCTGGTCGCGCAAACCGGTTTGTACACGCGCAACGGAGTATCCCAGTATCTCGAGATCATCGATCAGCCGGCCCGTCCCGAACGCCTGACGGCCCTGTTTGCGGATATGCGGGGATTTACCCAGCTTTGCCAAACCCAATCCGATGCGACACGCACGCAGGAAATCCTTAACGACTTTCTAGGGATGCTGGCAAGTCAAGTCCTGCGTCGCGGCGGGATCGTCAACAAGTTCGTCGGAGATTCGGCCTTCGCTATCTTTCAGGGTGAACAGGCGGCTGCGGCTGCGGTCCGCTGCGCCTTTGATATGCAGGAGCGCTTCGATAGCCTGAGAAATCGCTGGATGGAGGAGAGCAATGAGGATCTCAGCTTCATGGATATCGGCATCGGAATTTCTACCGGGACAGCCGCGCTGGGCAGCTTCGGCACCGCAGAAGTGAAGAATTTTACCGCTATCGGGACTGTGATCAATCTCGCCGCGGCCTTCGAAAACGCTGCGCGCAACGGACGCCGCATACTCGTGGATAAAGCGACTTGGGCGGCTTCCCGCGATATCGTGCTGGAGGCCGAGGGTCCTCTTCCGTTCGAGCTTGGAAAGCCCGACCAGGGAGTGAAAATAAAATACCAGCACTATTACCTAAAGCGATTGACCCCGGATCACCCGGTGCGGGTGTTTCTCAGCCACAATTATCATGACCGCGAGTATGTGGAGTCGCAAATCCGGGAGCCTTTGGCAGCCCGAAATGTTGAGACGTGGTACGCGGAACAAGACATCGTTCCCGGGGAAGATTACATTCGCCGTATTGAGGACGGCCTTCTCAAGTGCGATTGGATGCTCGTGATCCTGACAGAGCACTCAGCGGCTAGCGACTGGGTGCGGGCCGAGGTGAACACCGCATTGAAGGATCCCCGATTCCGGGGCCGGGTTGTGCCCGTGAAAGTGAACGAGGCTCTTCCTTCTGGGATTGCGTCGAGCTTCGGTCCGATGGACCCTCTCGATGTTAGTACCCGTCTGGACGTTGGCGACGCCATTTATCATTTCCTGGTGGAACGCGAGCGCCAGCTCCGCGCCGCAGCATCGAGTTAGCTCAGGTCATCGCGAGCTGAATACTTCAGACACTGGTGCCCCATACAAAGCCTGCCCTGAGCGGAGCCGAATGGCGAAGCGAAGGATGGGAATGGAGGCTGATCGCTGCTGCTTTACCCGGCCCGAGGCAACGAACGAAAATCGCCAAGCGCAATGGATCGGGACTCTACCGCCTTGATTGAGGAATTCGGCCGAGGCGTGAATCGTGATGCAGCAGAAGATCACATGCATGGAGGGCCTCCATCTCAAAGCCGGGACTGTCACTTGGAATGAGAAGCCAATGATGAATTTTGTTACCCAGCAGACCGATAGAACGGATCGAAGGGAATTCCCGGCGGAGATCGGGGTCCGCGGGATTGGCGCTCTCCGAGAGAACCAGCCAGACACCGTTGTCCCTGGGAGATTTCTTGTGGTCTCGCAGCATGCAGACGATCCGGTCGCTCACGTAGACGGCGAAACCGGAAAACATCCGGCGTACCTCGGGATTCAAGGGGGCAAGCGCTTCCAGAACAAATGCGTGCGGAGGCTTCTGCTTCAGTTTGGCAGAGAGAGGCATGGCCTGTTCAGAATGGACGATAACAGATTCTCCGAGCACGCTTCTTGCCGGGTGCCCAGTCAAGCCTGTATTTTTTGCGGGAAGGGTGGGAGGCACACTCTTTCTCAGCCATCTGCCGGGGTGCCCCACCGCCTGCCCTGAGCTTGTCGAAGGGTCCGGATTTTCGGACGTAGGAACCTAACGTTTATCAGGACGAATCGGATACCATTGCTCTTCACGGAGAATCCGATGCGGAAGAGCAATATCAGGATCATGGCTTTAGCATTCGTCGTTCCGATCTTTTCGTCTTGGTCGTCCTGTGCACAAGCGCAGGTTGAGAAGGCTCCTTATCCCGTCATGGCTCCTCTCGATCAGTATTTGATTTCGGACGAGAATGCTGAGATCGCGCTGGCTCGGAGTGCCGCCCCAGCATCGATCTCTAATGCAGCCGAAGTAATGGTGCTGCGGCAGCACGGCTATACGACTGCCGTGAAAGGCGCGAATGGCTTTGTCTGCATTGTCGAGCGATCATGGGCTAACACGACCGATGATCCACAGTTCTGGAATCCCAAAGTACGCGCCCCTCATTGTTTCAATCCACCCGCCGCAAGCACTTTTCTGCCCATCTTTCTGATGAAGAGCGAACTGGTGCTGGCAGGAAAATCGAAGGCGGAGATCGCAGCGGCCATCGCGTCGGCACTGGAAAACAAGGAACTGCCGGCGCTTGCGCCTGGGACGATGGTCTACATGATGTCGAAGCAACAATATCTAAATGATAGCGGCAAGAGTTGGCATCCACATGTAATGTTCTTTGCTTCGGGTGATGCTGAGAAAAGCTGGGGAGCTAATCTGCCTGGCTCGCCGGTTATGGCGGCATATGACCCGGAACAACGGGTGACGACTTTCTTCGTTTTGACCGACGAATGGTCCGACGGTACGCCGGGACCGTCAATGACGCACTGACCCGACCGCTGCCCATGGAAGCCCGCTGTCTGTTGGCTTGGGTGGGAAATAGCCGGGCGCCCACAGCCGGCCCTGAGCTTGTCGGAGGTCTGGATTTTCGGACCTGGGAGAGAGCAGGCCCGGAGTAGTTTCGAAAGCGCACGGCTTCAGCCGTGCCACAAGATGCCGGGGCGAAGCGCCGCACCCGCACCGTACTGCCGCAGGCTTGGGCGCAGGCGAAGCCGAAGCGAGCGCCACTCATTTGGTCACTGAAAGCGCGTTTGATCGGCTTGTGTTTACCGATCGGATAAGTCGGAAGCCAGATTGTCAGTGCCCATCATACCGGCTGCCACAACTCGACCCGGTTCCCTTCCGGATCGGTGAACCAGCCGAAGTTGCCGTAGTCGTATCTTTCCCTCTTCGGATCGACCTCGACTCCGGCGGCGATCAGGGCATCGAGCAGCGCATCCACATCATCGACCTGAAAATTCAGCATCGCCGGCTGACGCACTGGAAAGTAGTCCGACCCACGCGGAAAAAACGACACCACTGCGGGGCCTCGCTGCTCCGCCGCCTCAAACGTCCAGCAGCCATTCTGCCGCCTCAGCCCCAAATGCTTCTCGTACCACGTATACAGCGTCTCCGGATCGTCCGCCCTCAGAAACGCCCCGCCAATCCCCGTCGCCTTAGCCATACGCCGCCCTCCGCCCCACATCCTACAGCAGTTTCTCTGACCGATGTAGGAGAAAAGGCAGAATAGAGCGGAGGTTCATTCTGCACTCTGTGTATGCCTCGTCGCTAATGGTTAATCCCTGATGGGTAATGGCTTTTTTGGGGGGCCGACCATTGCCATCAACCCGCTACGCTCGATCGTCTTCTGCTACGAGCAACCGCACGCGGTTCTCCCAAGCGTGTGCCTTCACCGCTTGCAGGAACAACATCTCGTGCCTCGGAATCAGACACCAGAGAAGAGTGATTGCGGAAATGCGCTGAGTTCGCGAACGGGAAGTAGCAGCCAGATGGGGTTCATAACGGGAAGGGATTTGCAGAATTCTTTCCTTGACAATTGACTGGCAAGGTAACGCGAAATCTTTGTGTAAAATTATCCGCCGCGATTCGCCTTTTATTCGCTATAATTTGCGCATGGCCGTCACCCGCCGTCAAAAAGAGGTGCTCGATTTTATTTCGAGCTTTGTGCAACGCAATGGTTACTCTCCTTCCTTTGAGGAGATAGCCCACGGCCTCAATCTGAGGTCACTGGCCACCGTGCACAAGCACATCACCAATCTGCAGCAGAAGGGTCTGCTGCAACGGGAGCACAACCGCAGCCGATCGATCGATGTGATGCCGCCGAAGGCGAAGGCGCGGTCAGGGGATCGGCTACCGCTGGTGGGGCGCATCGCAGCGGGCCTGCCGCTCGAGGGCGTTGAAACCTCGGAGAGCATTTCGCTGAGCGACATCGTCGGTAGCCGTGATGTCTTTGCACTGCAGGTGCGGGGCGACTCCATGCGCGACGAACACATCGTCGATGGGGACTATGTATTTGTCGAGCGAGTGTCGGCGGCTCACGAAGGAGACATCGTAGTCGCGCTGGTTCGCGGGGCGGAGACCACTCTCAAGCGCTACTACCTGGAGGGTTCACTCGTCCGGCTGCAGCCGTCGAATACCGAGATGGACCCTATTTATGTTCCGGCGGCGCAGGTCGCCATCCAAGGGCGCGTTCTGGGAGTGATGCGGAAGTACTGATTTTGGACTTCAGGGTCCCCACCCGTCCTGCATTCTGAGACTGATTCATTCGAATGACTTAACCGAGACTTATTCATTCTAAACAGTTTAGGTAGAGCCCGTTGAGTTCCCCCATTTTCAGATCATTCATTCGGTAGTGAAATGAATCGTCCGTGACTTCATTTCCTTGTCCTCGACCGTCGAAATTCCATACCTAAGATGCCCTGGCAAGCCAATACAAGTGAGCGTTGAGCGGCTGGCAGTCACTCGGCTCGGAGCGCACTTGAGGGGTCAACATTTGCGCTGCGCCAAGCAGGAATCCAGCAAGCCAGGGCAGCGACCATGGTCAACACCGCCATCATGCCGAGCCAGGAAACCGGATCGAGCGCCGAAGTCCCGAACAGGAGAGAGGCAGTACCTCGGCTGGCGGCAAAGGCTCCGCACAGCCCCATCATCATACCGAACGCCGTCAGCCGCATCCCATCGCGAAGCACCAGGGTCAGAATGTCGCTCCGCGTGGCTCCCAACGCCATACGAACGCCTATTTCAGGAATCCTCTCCGAAACGCTACCGGACAATACGCCATACAGGCCGACGGCCGCAAGCAACAGGGCCACAACTCCGAACGCGTCAAAGAGAATCAGGATGAAACGCCGTTGTGCTTCGGTGATTGCCATCAGACGATCCATCGTCATCACACGAACGATGGGCTGATCCTTGTCCACCGACCAGATGGCGGACTTCACTGCGGGAACGAGGGCTGCCGCGTTTCCGCGCGTACGAATCACGAAGGAAAGAGTGTCATCGGCGAACCAAGTCTGGTCTGTCGACAGATAGACCGCATCTTCCTGGTCTAAGGAGAGAGAAGTCTGCTTTACATCGCCGACGACTCCGACGACGGTATACCAGGGCAGGTTTCTCGGGCCGACATGCAAGCGACTGCCGATCGGATTTTGGTTTCCGAAATGATGCCTGGCGAGCGATTCGCTGATGAGCGCCGCCTGCGGTGCACCGGCAGTATCGCGCTCGTCGAGCAGCCGCCCGCCGACCAGGGGGATGCCCATGGTTTGGCAATAACCGGGGCTGACCGCGTAACGAAAGACGTTGTATCCGCTTTGAGAATCCTGGTCTTCGAATTGTGCTCCATACGTCCCCATAACGGGCGGATCGTCGCTGAGGGTCAGCAGGCTGGTAAAAGCTGCGCTTTGCACACCGGGCACGTGCCGAACGGCATCGAGGGCCTGCTCGAAAAAGCGGCGGCGAACGCGATCACCCCCGCCCGGGTTCGTGGCGAGATCGTCAAACTGGTGGCCCGAGGTGGCCACCTGCATGGTCAGCAAGTGCGACGGGCTGAATCCCGGATTCACGGCAAGCAGCCGCTGCATACTGCGCAGAAGCAATCCAGCGCTGACCAGCAAGACAAGAGCCAGAGCGATCTCCGCGACAACGAGAAAGCGCCGCGTCCAAAGGTGCATACCGGCGATGCGACGGGAAGCGTACTGCAGTCCGGATTGCAGGTGATTGCGCGAGATGTGGATAGCGGGGACGACGCCCGCCAGAAGGCCAATGATGGTGATGAGAGCAAACGCGAAGACAAATGCCGCCGGATCGAAGCCGATGGCGTCGAGGCGCGGCAGCTCCGCCGGACTGAGTGCGACGATCACGCGCACGCCGACGACGGCGGCTGCAATTCCGAGCACGCCGCCAAACAATGACAGCAGCAGGCTCTCCGTCACGAGTTGACGCAGGATGCGGCGCCTTGATGCGCCCAGTGCGCCGCGCACCGCAAATTCGCCGTGACGCTGAGCGCTGCGAGCCAGAACCAGATTGATGACATTGACGCATGCAATGGCCAGCACGACGACCACCGCGCCGAAGACGGCCAGCAGCGCTGGTTTGACAGTATGTGCGATGTCATCTTGCAGAGAATCTACAATGAGGCCGCGCTCCAGGGAAGCCCAACGAGGACGAGGAAATTGTGGCCATCGCGTTGTTGCGATCGCAGCCAGTTCCTGAATCGCATTAGCGCGCATACTTCCTGGTTTGAGGCGGCCCACCATGCGCAGATGATTGCCCCATGCCCAACTATTGAATTCGCGGTTGACCTGACTGGAATCGTACTGGTCAGGCGTCCAAAGTTCGGCTGAAGGGGAAAGGACATCATCAAACCGTCGGGGCATGACTCCGATGATCGTGTAATTATCGCCGTCGAGCTTGACCGCATTGCCGAGGGCTGCCGGATCACCGTGAAAGAGACGTCGCCAAAGCTTGTCGCTGAGAATGACAGCCTTCGGCGCTTTCGGTCCCTCATCGGAAGAGATGAAATCGCGGCCGAGCACAGGAGTGATGCCCAGCACGTGGAAGAAACTGGGGCTCACGCGTTGGCCGTCGAGGCGCTGGGGTTCTGTACGGCCGGTAATCGCCGGTTGCCACGGCTCAAAGAGGGCCATGGATTCGAAGGAATGGCTGCGCTGTGAAAGCTCAAGGTAGGTGCCAAAGGCAATCTCGGATCGAGCACCCTGCCAGGTGCTCCAGATCATCAGAATGCGGCCGGGGTGAGGATAGGGCAGGGGTTTGAAAAGAATTGGATTGATTGCGCTGAATATCGCCGTGCTGGCGCCGATGCCAAGCGCAAGCGTAGCAGCGCTGACGGCCGTGAAACTCGGATTTCTACGCAGTTGCCGCGCGGCGAAGCGCAGGTCAGAGAGAAACATTCTGACCGAGTTTTCCCATCCAAACGAGCGTACCTGCTCTTCGACTACGTTCGGGTTCCCAAATTCCAGGCGCGCTGCCCGGCGAGCATCCTCTTCACACAGACCGCGCTCTCTATATGCAGCGGTCGCTTCTTCGAAGTAATGCCGGACCTCGTCCTCGGTCTCTCTGTCCTGCTCGCTTCGATGCAGCAGTCCTCGGAGGCCTCTAGTGACCTGGCGCCAGAACGACACGCCTAAGCCTCCTGCCGGAGAAGCCGTGCAACTGCCGAAGCGCGACGGGTCCACTCCGCTGTTTCGATATCCAATTGCTTTTTGCCGCTGCGGGTGAGGGTGTAGAACTTCGCGCGACGTGAGTTTTCGGTGTTGCGCCACTCAGAGTCCAGCCAGCCCGCGCGCTCCAGACGCTGCAGCGCCGTCAGTAGAGAGCCGGGGTTGACCTTGAAAACGCCGCGTGCAACCTGCTCAACACGGCGGGCAATACCGAAGCCGTGCATTGGTTCGAGGCTCAGCGTTTTCAAGATTAGCAGGTCGAGCGTGCCTTGAATGACATCCGTGCTCTGCTCACTCATAGAGAGCAGGCTAATACCATCTCATCTTGATTGTCAAGATATGACAATCAGGTTAACTCCGGATGCTAAAGTACGGGAGCCATCGAGCGGCTCCCGCATCGTTAACACGTTTCAGGAGTTGGGCGTGGAATGGTTGCCCGGCCTGACTTCGATTTCGTCCACAACCTGCTGAACGTTGCGGGACATCGTTGGCAAGCTTGGCCGCTTCCCTCTTCTGTGCTTCAGTCTTCACTGATCCTTTGAGTACAAGTGTGCCATTCTTTGCGGAGTAGTCGATGCTCCTGATCATCCAGATTCTTGTTGCTTTTGATTGACGCCTTATAGTTGTCTTCAATTGCGCTGTCGAGATTGGAATCGACTGCTTTCGCCTGGCTCTCCGCGCCTGGAGGCCCGACGCCGATTTCATCCGCGATGGTGTAGTCGGGAGCGGCCTGCCTGGCAAGAGTTTCCGCCTGCGATTTCTGGCCCTGCGAATCGCATTGGCGGTGAGCGTCATCACACCTTTGTCCTTAGTCCTGCGAGACGCTCACATCTTTAAGGTTGTTGCTGTTGAGAGACTTAGTGACGGCCGATTTCTCGTCCGGATGGTGTGGGTTTGTTCTGACATCCCGTGATGGCCAAGGCTGATGCCAAAATAATGGCGGATCCTAATGATGAATTGTTTCCGCTGATATTGTGTGGGTTCCATGTTTGCTGCTCCTGGGGAAACTGCGATCAATTTCATGAGGTGGGATGGGTCACGCGACACACTGATCGCACACTCGGAAGCAAAAAAAATACTTTTGCCGGTAGGCAACTTTTGAGAAGGATTGCGCACATATCGGCGCAGATTTATGGCGGATAGATAGGACCTCAGCGTCGTCTGCGTCGGAATACCAACATGCCCAGGATGACTCCCGCGAGCACAGCTCCGGCCAGTTTCTTTCGGCTGGTAATGGGAATGAAGCGGGTCGCCTGGTCGCTGATCTCGATGACACCCACGGGAATGGTGCGTACGCCTGCGCCGCCTCCTCCACCTTCACCCTGTGCGCTCGAATTGCCGACGCCGCCCGTGCCCGCGCCTGCGCCGAATCCATACATAATCTTTGCAACGGGAATGACCGTCTTTCCCTGCACGGTGATCGGTTCGCCATAGATGGTCTTTACGCCGGCCTGGCCGAGAATGCTTTCTCTCAGCGATTGCAGAAGAGCGACACTGCCCATGGGAGAACTCCTTGGAGGAACCATTATCCATCATGTGCCGCAGGTGTGCACGCGGTGAGCTGCCCTGTCTTGCCTTTTTACAAAAAAGACGGCCCGACCACAGTGGCCGGGCCGATGGGTAGGCAATGCAACTTGTTAGCGACCGAGGCCGGTTGCCAGTGTCTTCACCATGGTGCCGTTGGCGTCGTCGTCCTTGACGGCCCAGACAAACGCGCCGCCCAAGCCTCCGGGAACGCGGACGTCGACATAGAGAGCCTTGAGAAATGCGGTATCCGGGTCGTCGTAGGTGTAGAAGGTCTGGCTGGTGGGGTTGTAGAGAGATACGGCAATCCTGCTCGGATCGAAGTAGCTCTTATAGCCGTTGGCGGTCAGGGTTGAAAGTGTGGCATAGGTGGCCGTGCCGGGAGTCAGCAGCGTGTCGCATCCAGGGGTGTTGCCGCTGAGATCGGTGCACGGACCCGTTCCATTGGCGAGTAGAACCGCCGAAGGTCCGCTAGAGTTCTGGTAAAGGCCGTGATTGGTCTTCGGAACGCCTGTCCAGCCTGCGGCGTAGAGGGGTACACCCATGACGTACTTCTGCGGAGGCACGCCGGCCTTCAGATAAGCGGTGACTGTGTCTTCAATGTCAAGATGCTGGCCGAAGGCCGGGTCCAGCGGGGAATCGAACAATGGGGAAGCGTCGTTCGTCGTGCTTTCCCAGGTTCCGGCATAGTTGTAGCCATCGATGGTGATGAAGTCTACTTGTTTGGCCGCATTTTTGAGGTCGATGTTGGTGTAGTTCTGTGCGCCGGCCGGTCCATCGAAGCTGAGGATGTACTGCTTACCGGTTTGCGCGCTCAAGGCATTCAACTGATTGCGAAACTCCTCTAGAAGGAGCGTGAAGTTCTGCTTGTCGGTAGCGGCGGGAAATTCCCAGTCGATGTTAAAGCCATCGAACAGGCCGGGGGCGGTGATGTTGCCGTTCCAGTCGCTGCCCACATTTCCAACAACGAACATGTTGATGCAGGACGAGACCAAAGCCTGACGGCCAGCCTGCGTGCTGGCGGCGGTTGAAAACGCCTGGGCTTCGGCAGCGCTGGCACCGCCGAGAGAGATCACCGTTTTCAGTTTGGGATGAAGCTGCTTGAGCTTGAGGATCTCGGCGAAGTTGCCGTAGAGCGGCCAGGAGTCAGCAATGCCGCCTACGGGCGGAAGGTTGTTGTCTTCAAAATCGGCCCATGCATCGGCAATGACACAGGTGTTCGAAGAGGGGTCTGAGGTGCTCGCCGAGACATCTCCGAACGCATAGATAAGGTGGGATAGCTTCGCGGCTGAGCCGTTGCTTTCCAGATTGGCCAGATTGTAATTCGCGTAGTAGATACTCCATTCTTCGAAATACCCAGCCAGAATCTTGCCCTGGCTATTATTGTTTTGGGCAAACGCGGGAGCACCGCAGGGGACGAGTGCGAACATGCTTAGAAGCAAAGCCAGGGCAACGTGCAGGGAGAACCTCTTTGTCATTGGAGATGCCTTTCAGGGTGGAGATAGAGTCTGGCGCAGTATAGACCTCTATACGTATAAATGTCTGCATCGATTTTTTCCTCCAATTCGGGAGGTTAAAATACGGGTAGAGGCGCGACTTTCGGGCCGGTTCGGGTGTCAGTGGTAACCAGAAGGAGCATTCCCCATGTCTCTGACTCGCCGGGTATTTATGAAGAGTGGCGCGATGGCGGTTGTCGGCGCCTCCGCGGTCCCCTCATTCCTTACGCGCAGCGTGCTGGCGCAGGCAACCACAGCGCAGCTACAGGGGAAGAAACTGGTAGTCATCTTCCAGCGCGGCGCGGCCGATGGGTTGAATATCGTCGTTCCTCACCGGGAGAAGACGTATTACGAACAACGCCCGACGATCGCGATTCCGCAGAATCAGGTGATCGATCTCGATGGATTCTTCGGCTTGCACCCCTCGATGCAGTCGCTTAAGCCGCTCTGGGACCAGGGACATCTGGCGATGGTACATGCGTGCGGGTCTCCCGACCCAACGCGGTCCCACTTCGACGCGCAGGATTTTATGGAGTCGGGAACGCCCGGACTCGCGGCCACTTCGGACGGCTGGCTGAACCGGGCGCTGGCAGCCGAGGATGCCGCGAACCCGAGGCATGGAAAATCAGCTTTTCGCGCGGTCGCGCTAGGTACGCAGCTTCCGCGGACGCTGGAGGGCAAGGTTCCGGCGGTGGCCATCGGCAACCTGAAGGACTTTAACGTCGGAGGGCAGAATCCGGCGGCGGCTCCGCTCTCGAACAGCTTTCAGGCGATGTACGACGAGTCGGTCAACGCGGTGCTGCATGGGACGGCAACCGAGACCTTCGAGGCTGTGAAGATGCTGAAGGGGACCGATTCAGGAAAATACACGCCGGCGCCGGGGGCGAATTATCCTAATGGAGCTTTTGCCAACAGCCTGAAACAGGTGGCTCAGCTGATGAAGGCAAACCTGGGAGTCGAGGCCGCCTTTGCCGATATCGGCGGATGGGATACGCACCAGAATCAGGGCGGCGTGAATGGCCAGTTGCCCAACCGTTTGAAGGAGTTCAGCGAATCGCTGGCCGCCTTCTGGACGGACATGGGCGACGACGCGGAGAACATTACGCTGGTGACCATGTCAGAATTTGGGCGCACCGTTCACCAGAACGGAACAGGCGGAACAGACCATGGTCATGCCAACGTCATGTTGGTCCTGGGCGGGCCGGTGACGGGTCGGAAGGTCTACGGAAAATGGCCGGGCATGGACAAGAGCCAGCTCTACGAGGAGAGGGATTTAGCCATTACAACCGACTTCCGGCAGGTTTTGGGCGAAGCGGCATTCAAAACCCTGGGTGCGAAGAATCTGGAGATCGTGTTTCCCGGAGCATCTCAGGAAAGCAATCACTTCCTGAATATCCTTAAAGCTTGACCTGAAGGTATCAAGATGGTAATCCCTTAGTTTTCAACAGGATTTCCACGGGTGAATTCTACCATCGTGGGCAGGCTGAATCCAGCCGAGCGTCACCATGAGCCCTCTGCTCCCTTAAGTCTTACTCCTTTATTAGTATTAGGTATTCTCTTATCGTGAGTGCCGCGAAGCTTTTTCCCGGTGTCTTCCTTGGGGCGATAGGAGCGGCTGGCGGCGTGTATTTTCGACGCCGCGGCACGCCAAGCTAGGTTTTATTCATCGTCTTTTTGCTGGCAGTGATTGCAGTTCTATTTACCGTCTGGCAATGGGATGATGTGGTCCGCTCTGCGGGTAACTAACTAACGCTCGCATTTTCCGTGGATCAATTGACCAATCGCTGTTTTGCTTGGCCCGCGCGAACTCTTGATTGCCCAACTCTTGCCGCTGATTCTGACGACCAGGCCTTAGAATTCTGTGAGATGGCTGAGAGATGAAATGGAGGCACCGTGGCATCTGACGCATTGAAGTACGCCCGCTTCGCTGAGATTCCCGTGGAGCACCTGAACCCCTTGCTTGAGCGGCAGTTCGTTTATGGAGAGCAGGGTATGCTTGCGCGACTAATTCTGCGCAAGGGCTGCGTGGTCCCCGAGCATAGCCACGCAAACGAACAGATCACCTATGTTCTTGAGGGTGCACTCCAGTTCGCCCTCGGCGACGGACGAGTCATCGTCGTTCGCTCGGGAGAGGTGCTGGTGATTCCTCCCCACTTATCACATCGGGTCGACGCCCTGGAAGACACGATCGACCTCGACGTTTTCACGCCTCCGCGTGCCGACTGGATTGCAGGAACGGATGCTTATTTACGCAAGTAGCCTTTATTAACGGCCCGTTGACCCGAAGCCCTGGCGGCCACGATCGGTCGTCGACAGCTCCTCGACCAGGACCACCTGCAGCGTTGTCCTGGATTCGAACGGAGACATCTGCGCGATCTTGTCTCCTTTGCGGATATGGACGCTCGCATCCGTACACTCGAGCGCCACATCCGTAACAACTCCAGCCGCATCCCTGAGGACGCGGACAGAGTATGAAGGCTGGTTGACGTTCACCAGGCACACGAGGATCTCGCCTCGATACCCGGCATCGATGCGGCCTCCGGCGTAGGTCACGCCCCGGGCTGCCATCGACGACCGGTCGCCGAGCACGAATCCCCATCCTGCCGGACCCTCGACCGCAATCCCCGTTCTTACTTTAACGGGGACCCCGGGTGACAATACGGCGTCTTCAATCGAATAGAGATCGAAGCCCAGATCACTGCCCGCATGGGCGACTGTAGGGGGATGAGCGTCCGCGTGGAGCAGCTTAACTTTCAGCATCGTTTCTATTTCTTGGCGGCTGCGGCTATCTCTCTTTTCTGCTTGGCCCAACGGCGCTTTTGTGCCGCTGAGATACGCTGGCGTGCATCGGGGCTTAACACGCGCTCCTTGCGAGTCTTTGCGGACGGGCCGATGTTCAGGTTTCCGCTCGAACTTTGCAACAACTTACGTACCTGGTGAAGTCTACCGATCTCTTCATCGATAGCAGCAATGATTTGTTGACGACTCATTTTTTTATTTACCCTTCTATTTTGACTTCATGTGGAACAAAATCGGGGAACGTAGTGAATATCTTATCAACACAGCCTAAGGTTCTGCTTATGCAGGATGGCCTAATATAGCGCAAACAAAGGTACCTAAGCCGATTGTTACCATGCAAGCGGCGATTTACTCAAAAGGCTCATCCTCGAGAATTCGCGTGGCTTTCTCGGGACGTTAAGATTCGTTTCAAACAACCAGCCGCATGATAGGACCATGTTCACCCCTTATGGCCATTTGAAACCGCGCAAGTTAGCGCTTGCCGCAGCTGGGTCATACGAGATACAAACGGCGGGCCGTCCTCACCCTCAACCAGCAGTCATTCCGCAGTCCGCGCTCAGACCGTGGATTGCGATCGATCTGGGAAAGTATCAAATTCGCATGGCGCAGTCGCTTGCCGAGCGCGAGGCGGCATGCCGGTTGCGATTCAAAGTCTTCAACATCGAATTAGGCGAAGGATTGATTTCTTCGTACTCGACGGGGATGGACCAGGATCAGTTCGATCTGTTTTGCGATCACCTTATTGTCGAGGACCGCTCGCGGAACGAGATAGTCGGAACCTACCGGATGCAGTCAGGTATCACAGCGGCTCACAATCTCGGCTACTATAGCGCGCAGGAATTCGACTTCGCGCCTTATGAGCCGATTCGGAGCGAAGTGCTGGAACTGGGCCGCGCATCGATTGAACGGGATCATCGTTCGAGTGAAGTTCTTACACTGCTGTGGCGCGGAATCGCACAATACTCGAAGTTCTACGGCCTGCGCTATCTCATTGGCTGCTCTTCACTGAATTCTCAGGACTCGGAAACCGGCTGGAGCATGTATAAGCAGCTATCGGCTTTTCTGACCGTTTCGGAGTTCTGCACCCGACCCCTGTCTTGCTATGAGTTGCCCCCTGCCACGACTGGTTCCGAATGTGAAGTGAAAATACCGAAGCTGATCAAGACCTACATTGCGGTGGGAGCCAGGATTTGCGGCGCGCCCGCGTGGGATCGCGAGTTCGGCACCATCGATTTCCTGACCATGCTGGACCTCGCTCACCTTACTCCGGCCGCCAGGAGCCGCTTTCTGATTGATCCTCATCTGGAGCCATCGCATTCTGCGTAGCTTTTCAAGAGGGCATGGGGCCGTCTGGCTCATTCCGCGAACACCCTATAATGCATTGCGGATGAGATCGCTTGGAATCCGACCAACCGCGAAAAGCGCCTTGCAAGGGCTCATACTAATCTCGAGCCTTCTCGATGTTCTGGGGCGCTTCGCTATCCTGCAAATCAGATATGGAAGATCCTTGAGCCTGAGACAGCGAGCGGACTGGCTTCACGCAGCCTGTAAAACTATTGTGCGGCGGTTGTCGATGAGCGTATCCGCTTGCGGCACTCTGCCAGCAACCGGCCTTATCGTGTCGAACCATCTGAGCTATCTGGATATCCTGTTTTACGCGTCGCTAATGCCGTGTATCTTCGTTTCCAAGTCAGAGGTGCTTTCCTGGCCGCTCTTTGGAATATTGGCGCGGTGTGGGGGGACCATTTTCGTCGAACGGGATCGCATGCATAGCGTCGACGAGCCCGCTCGCAGGATTGCCGATGCTCTGACAACGGGCGTTCCGGTCGTGCTGTTTCCCGAAGGCACCAGCAGCGACGGCAGGACGGTCCTGCCTTTCCGTGCGGCGCTGTTCCAGCCGGCTATTGTTACTCAAACGCCGATTCTTCCCGCTGCCATTTCTTATTTGCTCGCTGACGGTGTGGAAGCTGACCTTTGCTACTACGGAGAGATCACCTTTTTGCCTCATCTCTTCGGCGCGCTTGCGCGTGAGCGGGTCGAAGCGAAGATCAGCTTCGAAGGCGAGGCCCGCATCTATTCCGATCGCAAGATCGCTGCCAGCTCCGCATGGCAAGATGTAGTCTCCCTGCGCGAAGCGGTTACTGCATGAGAAGGCCGACTCTTCAATTGTGGGTTGCCGTGCTGGCCGCTGCCGACGGGGAGCCGGGTTCAGCATAGACGCGGACATAGTCCACCAGCATTTCCTGCGGAAATACTGACGTTGCGTTGGGTGAGCCGGGCCATGATCCTCCCACCGCAACATTCAGGATAAAGAAGAACTTGCCAGAATCGAAAGGCCATACCGCCCCCTGCGGAAGGTTCGATGGCGTATAGGTCGCATACACATTCGTGGGGCTGTCCACGTAATACTGAAGCTTCTTCGGCGACCAGATTATTCCAAATGTATGGAAGGCATTGGCGAACTTCGTATTGTTGGGAAGTGTATAAGCAGTGCCGATTGCGGTGCCGGTGAACCCTGTTCCGTGGATCGAGCCGTAATTGGTCGAGGGCATCTTGCCGATGCTCTCCATGATGTCCATCTCACCGCAGGCCGGCCAGTTCACCGTCGCGATGTTATCGCCCAGCATCCAGAAGGCGGGCCAGAAGCCTTGCCCCGCGGGCATCTTGATGCTGGCCTCGATTCGCCCGTACTCGAAGCTCTCCAGCGCCTGACTCTTCATGCGCGCCGAGGTGTAGGTTCCACTGGCTGGCTGGCGGGCGACGATGTGCAGATAGCCGTCGCTGCCAACATAGGCGTTCGGCTGGTTCGGGTCGCAGGGAGCGCTGTTCGAACTATAGGCGCAGTAGGTTTCAAGTTCACTGTTGCCCCAGCCGCCGCCTCCCGTGTCGTAGGTCCAGTTCTTCGGGTTTGGCGCACTCGGCGAGGTAGTTCCGTTGAACTCATCACTCCAGACGAGAGTTTCCTGGTTTGGGCTGCTACTTCCAGACGCGCCGCTCTTGCTGGCGACTGACAACCCGCTGCCACATGCGGCTAAGAACCAACACATCGATACGCAACTCAACCGCCGCGCGAACTTCACCATCGTTTGTTTGCACCTCTGCACTGTTTTTCTTGTGATCTCTAGTTCGTTTCTCTACGCTTTCGATTCATCCGTGTCAATGAGTGCCAAGCCCCACGCCGCCGTAGATAATGAATTCAATGCGAACAGCGATTGAAAAGCTTCATTTGAGCGAGATTTCCCCTCACCTAGTCCAGTCTGAGATCCGATCCATGACGGTTGAGTGCGACCGGGTCGGGGGCGTGAACCTGGCCCAGGGGGTGTGCGACACGGAGCTTCCGGCTCCCGTGGCCGAGCGCGCTATCGAGGCGATCCGTGAGGGGCACAACATCTACACTCGGCTCGACGGGATTGCGCCACTCCGCGAGGCAATCGCCCGCAAGCTGGCGCGAGACAACGGGCTTACCGTCGATCCTGAGTCGGAGGTGCTGGTGACGTCGGGCGCCACCGGGGGCTTCTATGCAGCGGCGCTGGCGCTGCTCGATCCGGGGGACGAGGTCATCCTTTTCGAGCCCTTCTACGGCTATCACCTGAACACACTGCTGGCGCTGCGGATCAAGCCAGTTGCGGTTCCACTGGCGCTGGGCGACTGGTCGCTCGACCTTGACCGTCTGCGGGAGGCAATTACGCCGAAGACGCGGGCGCTGGTCATCAACACTCCATCGAACCCATGCGGCAAGGTGTTTTCTCGAACCGAACTCGAAGGGATCGCCGCGATCGCCGAGGAGCACGATCTTTTCGTCTTCACCGATGAAATTTACGAGTATTTTGTCTTCGATGGGACGGGGCATGTGAGTCCAGCGACCCTGCCGGGGATGGCGGAGCGGACGATTTCTATTTCGGGATTGTCGAAGACGTTCAGCATCACGGGCTGGCGGGTGGGCTACCTCACGGCCAACCAGCGGTGGCTGGGCCCCATCGGATATTTCCACGATCTGACCTATGTCTGCGCGCCGTCGCCCTTCCAGTACGGGGCGGCCGCAGGGTTGATGACGCTGCCGGGATCCTTCTATACCGACATGGCAATCGAGTACCAAGCCAAGCGTGACCTGATGTGCTCGGCGCTGGTCGCTGCGAGACTGACTCCGTCGATCCCTGCGGGCGCATATTATGTGCTGGCCGATGTTTCTTCGCTGACGGGCGCGACGGCAAAAGAAAAAGCAAAGGCACTGCTGCGCGAGCGCGGGGTGGCCGCGGTGGCCGGAACCGCTTTCTTCACCGGCGGCCGGGGCGAAAACCTGCTGCGGTTCTGCTTTGCCAAACGGGATGAGGATCTGCAGCGGGCGTGCGATCTGCTTCGGGGGAGGGTTCAGGTGTGAGGCCCTCCCCTGCGCGAATCCCTTTTCCCTGCTTCTACACTGCTGTCGCCAGATACACCCCGAACCATTCGCGTTCGTCCGTCCAGCATTGTGTCATACCGAATCCGGCGCTTTCCAGCAGCGACAGAACGTCTTGTCCCGTGAATTTGTAACTGTTTTCGGTGTGAATTGTCTCGCCACGCGCGAACTTCACCTCCATATCGAGTGCCGCAATCACCACGCTCTGTGGGATCAGGCTCTCCAGGTGCATCTCGATCCGCGAATGTTCATGGTTCCAGCGCGCCCGGTGCTGGAAGAGCCTTGGGTTGAAGTTGGCGCCCAGTTCGCGATTGATCCGCGTCAGCACATTCCTGTTGAAGGCCGCCGTAACGCCCGCTTCATCGTCATAAGCGCGCACCAGTACCGAGCGCTCTTTTACCCGATCCGCGCCCAGCAGCAACCTGTCTCCCGGATCCAGCTGCCGCCGCACTTCGCACAACAAATGTGCAGCCCCGGCCGGCTCAAAATTTCCAATACTCGAGCCGATATAAAGCACCATCCGGCGCTTGCCATCCGCTGGGATCTCTTCCATCCCGCCCGTATAATCCGCCACGCGCGAGGACACGTTGACACCCGGAATCTCCGCCTCAATGCGCTGTTTCCCTTCCGCCAGGGCGCTCTTGGAAACATCGATCGCCAGATAATCGACGTTACCCTGGCTGCGAACAGCCGCTTCGAGCAGCAATCCCGTCTTTGTAGCCGTGCCCGCGCCCAGTTCAATCATCGTCAGCGACGAATGACCCGTTGCCACGCCCACAATTTCATCCGCATATTTCGCGAAAATGGCTCGTTCCGTGCGGGTCAGGTAATATTCCGGCAATGCGGTGATCGCTTCGAACAGCCGCGACCCTTCTTCGTCATAAAAAAGCCAGGGTGAAAGCGTCTTCGGCCGCGCTGTTAGACCCGCAAAAACCTCGGCGCCGACTGGAGTCTGCGCCGCCTCCGGCAGCGTGAGAATCGAGGAGAGACTATGCATAAGGGGGACCTGAGTGCTCCTAAAAGTATTGGAAAGAATTAACGATTCGCGAGGCGCATGCCGCAAAAATGCCACCGCGTTGCCGGCGAGAAAAAGTTTCGGTATGTGCTCCGAATATGAGATGCAGGTGTTACCGCCGAACCGCCCCGGAGCACCATCTGATTGCACATGAATTTGCCGTTGTACTCGCCCAACGCACCCGGGAGAGCCGCGAAGCCCGGGTAACCGAGATACGCGCTCCCCGTCCACTCCCACACGTCTCCAAACATCTGCTGTAATCCGCCTTGTGTCCCGCTCGCTGTAGGATGCAGCATACCTGAATCGAGCAGATTACCCTCTAGTGGCAAAGCCGCCGCGGCGATCTCCCACTCTGCTTCCGTGGGCAGCCGCTTTCCTGCCCAGCGCGCAAAAGCGTCCGCCTCGAAGTAGCTCACATGGCACGCCGGCGTAGCTAAAAGTGTTTTCAAGCTCACCACTCCCCGCAGCGAAAACACTTGCCACTCGTCCTCTGCCTGGAACCAATACAGCGGAGCCCTCCACTGCTGTGCCTTGACCGTGTCCCATCCCTCCTGCAGCCAGAGTTCGGCCCGCTCGTAGCCCCCGTCGCGCATAAAATCCAGATACTCGCCGCAGGTCACCAATCGCGAAGCCAGCTCGAACGGCTCAAGGAAGACCTTGTGCCTCGGCTGCTCATTGTCGAAGCAGAACCCTTCACCACCATGACCAATCTCAACCAGGCCGCCCTCATGCCTAACCCAACTCCATGAACCCGCACTCGCTTCCCGCAATTCGCCCGCTTTGTATGCCGGATGCAGAGGATTCGACCAGAATGCGTTCTTGATGTCGTAGGCCAGCAACTCTTGGTGCTGCTGCTCGTGGTGCAGACCGAGGACCACACGGCGTTCGACGTCTGCCGACATGCCATTCTCAATCAGCCGCGCCATCGCGGCCTCCACATGGCGACGATACTCCAGAATTTCTCCCAGCGAGGGCCGTGAAAACGAGCCGCGTAGGCTCTTGAGCGGCTGGTCGGAGACTCCGTTGTAGTAGCTGTTGAAAAGCCAGATGAAGTCTGGATGATACGGTCGGTAGTCGGGCAGAAACTCCGACAGGAGGAAGGTTTCGAAGAACCAGGTGGTGTGCGCCAAGTGCCACTTGGCGGGACTGGCTTCCGGACACGACTGCACCATCATGTCCTCGGGAGTAAGCGGCTCGCAGAGCTTTTCCGTCTGCTGCCGCACACTACAAAATTGCCGTCCCACCTCCGCCCCTGTTTCCGGCTTCAGATCCACAGACCGTTCCAATCCGGTGAGAGTACTCATCGACGCTCGATCCTCCTCTACGTTAGAGAGCGGTCATCGTTTCGTGTTGCCCGTGAGACTAACACTAGATGAACCGGCGCTGGGAGAAGTTACAGTCATTTTGCCATTTCCTCCATCGGCACCCGGTCCGCCCTGCGTCTTCCGTCTGTTTTTGGGCGTCTATCCTGCAAATCGAACTGTTGCTAGGCGGTTACCGGAAAGACTCGCGCCAGTCTAATTGAGAGATACTGATTTAGTCATGAATTCCCCATTGCGTGCATCGATTCTGCTTCTTGCCGCCGCCGTTTCCCTCCCTTTCGCATATGGGCAGAATGCGCCGCCACAAGGCCCCGATCAGGGTCAAGGACAAGGCATGGGGGGAGTCTTCGCCGGCCACGGCGTCCGCGGAACCGTCACCGCTATCTCAGGGAACGAGATCTCCGTAAAGACTGAAAAGGGCGACGTTTACAAGATTGAGACAGGCCCCAACACCCGCTTTCGCAAAGAGCGCGAGCAGGTAAAAATCTCTGACATCCACGTCGGCGACATGGTTGGAGCCGCAGGCGATCTCGACGACAAGGTCAAAAGCGTCGGCGCCGTGGTCGTCATGGTCATCGATAAAGAACAGTACGAAAAAGCCCGCGCCGACTTTGGCAAAACCTGGACCGCTGGCGCGATTCAATCCATCGATGAGACAAAAATCACCATCAAGCGCCCCGACAACGTCGTCCAGACCATCGTGGTCGACGAAAACACCTCCTTCCGCAAGCGTCGCGACAGCATTACCCTGGCAGACATCAAGGTCGGCGACAACGTTAATGCCCGAGGCGCTGTTCAGAACGGAAACTTCGTCGCCACCGTACTGAACGTTGGCGGACCTGGTGGTCCGGGTGGTCCCGGCGGCTTCAGGGGTGGCGGAGGAAGCCAAGGAGGCACCACTACCCAATCTGCTCCTGGCAGTGCAAACCCGGCTCCCCCGAAGCAGTAATCTGCTCATTCTATGACGCGTCGTCGCATTTCGATCCTGCTCCTGCTGGTGGTGTCGCAACTCACCGCGTCCCAAATGAGCCGTGCCCAGCAACCTGCCGAACCCGCGCCCATCCTGCAGCAACCCACCGCCCCACAGGTTACCGCCCCACAGGTTACTCCCCCTCAGACCGGGAGCGCGGTTCAGGCAGGCGGCGTCATCCATGGCACGGTCAAGTCTGGAACCATCCTTCTCCCCGGCGTCAGCATCACCGCCACCAACACGCTCACCGGCAAGAAGTACTCGACCGCCAGCGACGCGCGCGGCAATTTCAGCATGACCATCCCGTCGAACGGCCGCTACGTCCTCCGCGCCGAGCTCGCCGCCTTCGCTGCCACCACACAGGAAGCGCTACTCAACGCCGCATCGCACGACCAAAAGGTCGACTTTACCCTTACCTTGGCCTCGCGCGCAGTCCAGCAGGAGCAGCAGGAGCAGACTGCTGCCACCCGTCAATACTCAGGACGCGGCGCACAGAGTCTTTCTCTGGCCGACGCCGCTACCGGCCTCATCGAGGCTGCAGGAGGCTCGTCCACAGCAACAGCCGCGCTCCCCAGCCTTGCCTCCAACCCCGATGTCTCCACCGAATCAGTCGCCGTCGCAGGCCAGAATGGCTCTACCAACCCATTTGCGGGAATTAACTTCGGAGACGGGCCATCGCCCCCCGGAGAAGGCGGACCCGTCGGAGGTGGTGGCGGATTCGCCATAAGCGGTGGTCCCGGTGGCGGGGGCGGTGGCTTTGCGGGCGGAGGCGGAGGATTTGGTGGTGGCTTTGGCGGAGGCGGCGGTGGACGTGGTTTCGGAGGACGCGGCAACTTCCGCAATTTCAACCCCAACCAACCCCACGGAGCCATCTTCTGGAATGGCGGCAACTCCGCCCTGAACGCTCAGCCCTTTGCCCTGCGGGGTCAGCCGCTCGAACAACCCGGCTATTCCTCCAACCGGTTCGGCCTCACCTTTATCGGTGCGCCCTACATCCCGCACCTGATCACGCACGACACGAAGGATTTCCTCTTCTTCACGCTTTCCGGCCAACGTTCGTCGTCCCCGTTTGACCAATATGGAACCGTCCCCTCCGACCTCGAGCGCGCGGGAAACTTTCAGGGCCTGACCACGCAGAACGGCACCCCTATCACCATCTACGACCCGACCACCGGGCAGCCGTTCCCCAACAACACCATCCCCGTCGGCCGGATCGCGTCACAGGCCACGGCGCTTCTGAACTATGTACCCGGGCAGAATCTGCCCGGCCAGTTTCAGAACTACCGCCGTCTCAGCACCGCCCAGACAAACACCACTACCATCGGCGCTCGCTACATTCATAACTTCGGCAGCGGCGGTAACAACGCGGCTCTGGGAAATTACATTCGCCAGCGCCTCGGACAGGGTGGCAGCCCGGGGCTGCATCAGAATCTCAACATCAACTTCAACTACAGCCACTCCGCCGCTGACAATCTCACCCTCTTCCCCGACTTCGGCGGCAAGAACCAGACCACCCAGTATTCCGTGCAAACCGGCTATTCGATCAGCAAGGGCCGTCTCGCCAACACCCTCAACCTCAACTGGAACCGGACGAATGCCGAAACGCGCAACTTCTTTACAAACCTGACCAACGTCGCCGATCAGATCGGTCTCAGCGGACTCCCCACCGACCCCCTGCTCTACGGCTTGCCCAACGTTACCCTGAACCAGTTCAGCAGCCTCAGCGAGCAGCAGCCGGCTTTTCAGCTCAACCAGACCATCGCACTCTCCGACACCCTTTCCTGGATTCACAAAAAGCACAACATGCGCTTCGGGGGCGACCTGCGCCGCGTCCACCTCGACCTGGTTGGCCTGACGAATTCCACCGGCACCTACATCTTCACTGGCGTTTATACGCAGGCGCCTGGCACGAATGCCAATATCCCCAGCGGATTGGCAACCACTGGCTCCTCCCTTGCCGACCTGCTCCTCGGCCTGCCTCAGCAGACCAGCCTGCAGGCACCCGATCAGAAGTCCTATCTGCGCGAAAATGCGATCGATTTCTTTGCCCAGGACGACTGGCGCGCCCTGCCCACGCTCACGTTGAACTTCGGCCTGCGTTACGAGTACTACTCGCCTTACTCTGAGAAATACGACCGCTTGGCCACGCTCGACACCGGAAACAACTTCGCCTCGGTCGCCACGGTCACGCCCAACACCATCGGCCCTTACAATGGCTTTTTCCCGCGCACCCTCGTCTACCCGGATAGGAACAACTTTGCGCCCCGTATCGGGATTGCCTGGCGCGCCATGAAGGACACCGTCGTCCGCGCCGGCTACGGCATCAACTTCGCCAACGGCCAGTACGTAAAATTTGTTCAGGATTTTGCCTTCCAGCCGCCCTTCGCCAACGTTCAGACCA
Source organism: Silvibacterium sp. (assembly GCA_049588475.1). Taxonomy (GTDB): domain Bacteria; phylum Acidobacteriota; class Terriglobia; order Terriglobales; family Acidobacteriaceae; genus Silvibacterium. Next base: position 28,916 of record JBAVYX010000125.1, read on the forward strand.
ACGAGAATACCTCCACGACTACGACCCCCGTGACTCTCGCCAACGGCTTTCCCGGATCGCAGCCGGATGGCAACTACTCCGTCAACAAAAACTACCGGCTGCCCTACGTCCAGGTCTGGAACCTCGACGTCCAGCGAACTCTACCGCTGGGGATCGTCCTCAACGTCGGCTACAACGGATCGAAGGGCACCAGGCTGGACATCGTTAACGCCCCTGGGCGCACTCCTACCATGTCGCTGAGCGGCGTTCTCTACGACTATGAAAACTCCGTCGCCTTCTCAAACTTCAACGCTCTGGCCGTACGCCTCCGCAAGCGCATGCAGGACGGCGTCGCACTTGGCGCAACGTACACCTACTCACACTCCATCGATAACGCCACCTCCATCGGCGGCAACGGAGGGACCTCTGCTGGCATTGCCCAGAACTGGCAGGACCTGCTCGCCGAAGAATCGAACTCGAGCTTCGACATCCGTCACAAACTGAACGGCGACTTCGTCTACGAACTGCCCTTCGGCCCTGACGCCCACTACCTTACCAGCGGGAATTTCCTCTCTCACGCGCTCAATGGCCTTTCCGTCTCCGGAACCTTCACCTTCGCCACCGGCGCCCCGCTCACCCCGCACTTTGAAGCCGAGGTTGCCGACGTAGCCCGCGGCAGCACCGGCTCCCTTCGTCCTGACCGAGTCCCCGGCGTCTCCCTGGCCGCCGGCGGAGGCTCGCGTGACAACTGGTTCAACAAAGCGGCCTTTGCCGACCCGGCCAACGTCTACGGAACAGCCTCGCGCTTCTCTATCCCCGGTCCCGGAACCGTCTCCGTCAACATGTCGCTCTCAAAAACTCATCGCTTCTCGGAAATGCGCACCCTCGAAGTCCGCGCGACAGCCGATAATGTCTTCAACACCGTCCAATACTCAGGCGTCGACACGACCCTCGGCTCCGCAACTTACGGGCAGGTCACGTCCACAGCCGCTATGCGCCAATTTACTTTTCTCTCGCGCTTCCGCTTCTAAGGAGACCCGAACATGACAAACCGTCTCCAGACACTCGGCCTCGCCGCAGCCATCACATTCGCCGCCATCTTTACGGTCCGCGCCCAACAAGCGCCCCCGCAGCAGCCCGATCAGTCCTCCTTCACCCTGAAGGTCAACAGCGACATCGTGCTCACCAACGTCGTCGTGCGCGACAAAAAGACCGGCGAAGTTGTCCGCGGCCTGACTGCCAAAGACTTCACCATCCTCGAGAATGGAAAGGCCCAGCAAATCTCCAGCTTCGACTTCGAGAGTGTCGACCAGGCCGCACCCCTCAACGAGGCCACCATCAACGGACAAACCGGCACAAGCATCTTCAACGCAAAAAACGGCGTTGCTAATCCCGAAGAGCTCCGCAATCATCGCCTCATCGTGATGTTCTTCGACCTGACATCCATGCAGCCCGAGGACCTCGAACGTTCGCAGGATGCGGCCCGCAACTACATTAACCGCCAGATGCAGCCCGCCGACCTGGTGGCCATCGCCTCGCTCGACACCTCTCTTTCGCTCGATCAGGACTTCACCCGGAATAAGCAACTCTTGCTCAACGCCGTCAATGCCTACTCCGGAGACCAGGGCTCGGGCTTCCAGGCTGGAGCCACGAGCACCACCAACCAGGTCGAAGACACGACCTCCTTCACCGCTGACGAACAGGAGTACAACGACCTCAACACCGACCGCGAGCTCTTCGCCATCGCGTCTATTTCGAAGTCGCTCTCCTACATCACCGAGAAGAAATCGATGCTCTATTTCTCTGGCGGAATTCAGCGTGACGGTATCGAAAACCAAGCTTCTCTGCGCTCCGCCATTAACGCCGCTGTACGCTCCAACCTATCGATCTACAGTGTCGACACGCGCGGCCTTCAGGCCATCTCTCCACTTGGCGACGCCAGCACAGGCAGCCTGCGCGGCGCCAACGGATACAACGGCGCGGCTCTACAGAACAATCTCGACGCCAACTTCAACACGCAGGAAGTGATGGCAACGCTCTCATCAGACACCGGCGGCAAGGCCTTCTTCGACAGCAATGATTTTTCACCGGCCTTCGAGCGCATCCAGCGCGATACGTCTGCTTACTACGTCATCGGATTCCGTTCTACTGACACCAGACGCGACGGCCGCTACCGCAGGCTCACCATCAAACTCAATCGGCCGGACCTGAAGCTCGAATACCGCCCCGGCTACTACGCGCCCGCCGACTATCAGCACTCCACCAGGGAGGATCGCGAGCGCCAGCTTGAGGATCAGCTCGCCAGCGACCTGCCCGCTACTGACGTCGCCGTGTACATGGAGACGCTCTACTTCCGCACCGACGATACGCACTACTATGTGCCCGTTTCCCTCGTCGTGCCCGGTTCGCAAATTCCATTCGTCAAAGGCGGGGATAAAGACAAAGCCACGCTTGACATCATCGGTACCGTCAAAGACCCTGCCGGCCATAACATCGGCGAGGCCCGGGAAACCGTGAAGCTCTCCATCGATCAGGCGCAGCAGGTCCGCCAGAAGAATGTCCAGTACTCCACCGGATTCACCCTGCCCATCGGCAAATTCCATCTCAAATTTGTCGTGCGCGAGAACGAAACCGGACGCATGGGCTCCTTCGAAACCGACATTAACGTCCCCGACCAGCGCAAGATCCCTCTCAAGATGAGCTCCGTCGTGCTGGCCAGCCAGCGCATTCCAGCCGCGAAACACGCCGACAGCCCGCTCATCCACGATGGCGAGCAGCTCGTGCCCAACCTGCCACATGTCTTCCGTCAGGATCAGCACCTCTACTTCCTCTACGAGGTCTACGCCCCCACGCACGCCACTCTGCCAGCCGACCCTGCTAAACCAGCCGACCCCGGCAAGGAAACCAAAGCTGCAGCAAAAAATCCCAATGCGCCCGTCCGCGTCCTCACCAGCATTGAATTCCTGAACGGAACCACCAAAGCCTTCGAAACGCAGCTCGTCGAGGCCAACGCACTGAACGTCCCCACCCGCAACGCCATCGCCTTCCAATTCGATGTGCCTCTCACCAGCCTCAAGCCCGGCCTCTATACGTGTCAGGTAAATGTGATTGACGACGCCGGAGGCAGCTTCAGCTTCCCCCGCACCGCCGTGCTCATCCGCGAGCCGGCACAGGCGGCAGCTCCCCCTGCCTCACCCGCAACGCCCGCGCCGTCCACTCCGCAGCAGCCCTCAGCGCCTGGCACTGGACGCTAAAGCATTTCTCCTCTGGGCGGGACATCCGTTACGAGAATGGGCCGGTGGCCCACTCAAGCCTTGTTTTTGTTGGCTTGAGT
>JBAVYX010000126.1:0-6632 GCA_049588475.1 Silvibacterium sp.
CCACAAATCCTCTTGCTGCTCCCGCTGCTTCCGCGTCCCCATCGCCATGCGCCGATTCTACAAACAATCCCTCTGCATTCCTCAGAATCTTCTCCTTACGAATCAGGACTTGCACCACGGGCTGCTAGGGTTTAGCCAAGAGGAGCTTCGTTTTCTGAGATAGACTTCGGATCAATTAAATTGCGCTGCCTGTGGTCTTGTCCAACGCCGGAATAAATCCCGCCAGCACCTCCACCACCCGAATCATTAAGATCCCCGTTCTGGTCTGTCATTGCGTATTGGCTGTCTGAGTCCATTGCGCAAGGATTTTTGGAGACACTGCCGACTGCAAAGGCGCGTAGTGGAGTTGTTTAGCCACAACAAACTGCTCCAGCGCCTGATTACGCAGCGCATCCGAGTTAGCCGCATTCTTTGGATCCGCAAGGATCGCCTGGGAAAGCAATGAGGCTCCCAGATAGAAATGAGCAGCGCCAGCATGCTGCCCGCTAGCGTCCTTCAGATATTTGCCGATCAGTTCGTTCGCTGCACTGAATTGGAATGCATAGAACTCGGCAACACCCTGAACGAGGTTCTTTTCGAGCGCCTGATCATCATTCTTCATTTTGTTGAGCACGCGAGTTCGGGAAGCGAGTGCTTCGGCCTCCCGTCCGTTCAGTTTCAAGGCAGCGTCGTAGGCCTGCAATGCACCTTTTAGGTCTCCGCCAGTTTCATCGCGCCGCGCAATGGTAAGCCAGTTTTTGATCTTCTCCGCATCATTGCTCTTGGGCGCAGGAACCTGCGCCTCTTGCACAGGCGCGGATGGCGAAGCTGTCTGGTGTGCTTTTTTCTCGTCCGCCTTTGCTTGAGCATCAAGCGCCTGGCGTATCCGTTCCAATGGCTGGCCCGGACCGTCAGGCTTTATCGTCGCCGCTAAATGATATCTCTGCGCTGCCCCGTTGTAATCGCCGCTTCGATCCAGTTCATCACCCTGCTTCATGGCGTCGCGGTACGCGTGGATACTTGATTCAAGCTTATTCGCCGCGGACTGCAACGTCTGGGACTGCACGTGCTTCAACAGATCCTCCGCACGATCAAAGTCACCTCGGCTAAATGCCTCGCTTGCCCCTGTCAAAGCCACTTGGCTGAGCTGCTCCGGCGGCAGCGTGCCACTTTCAATCCGAGCCCGAAGCATCAATTCTTGGGCCTCGCTCTTTGTGGGACCAAAGGTGATCTTTCCCAGATCGCGCAATGCCCCCGAATAGTTCTTGTGTTCGAGTTCCGTGCGTCCTGCGTTCAAGTCTGCCTGGAACTGCAGTAGTGCCTTTGCGGCATCTTCGTTGGCTTTCTCGCATTTCTTGCCATATTTCTTGCCATCAAGGCCAGCAGCCTCGCAAAGATACCCAGCATCCGTCTGCAGATCGCCCGCTTTTCTTGCTTGCTTCGCAAGGTCGCGAAGCTGATCAGCGCTCTGCGCGGGCGGTTGATTCTGGGCCAGCAGCATCGCACTAGATAGCAAAAACACCGCCCCCAAAGCGATCCTCATTGCCGCTCTCCAGTAAGCATCTGTTGTATGTCCGGGATTCCCATGTCGGTCGTGCACAGATGATCGACCGTAGACAAATTGCACGCAACGGTCTTCTGCTGCCCTCCAGCGTCGGCAAAGGTCACCTTATAGTTGCCGGGTTTCAATCCATCCAATCGCAGCGGAGTCGACTGGTCCACGCCGGGCAGTGCGATCTCTTTGTCCGCCTCATCCTGCACGCGCAAGACCTTCGCCCAAGGCGACGCGTTGATCTCCATATCGGTCCGCTCTGCCACGGCGGCATGCTTGACCGGCGCGGTCGACACTACGGGTGTTTCCCGATGGCTAACATGGAACAGTACTGCCGCAGCGACAGCTGCCACGCCCACAGATGCCGCGATGTAAAGCACTCCCCGTTTCCTGAATGTAACGGCACGAGCAGGCCTTCGTATCTTGCGCGAACCGGCCTTACATTCCTCAGTCAGCCGCTCGTGGTCGCTTCGCACGGCGGGACTGGCAAAGGGAGCCGCTGTCTCCGCCCTGCGCAAGACTCCTGAACCTTCCCTGAACGAACCCCGTTCGACCGATTGCTGTGCCGATTCGATCGCGTCGCGCAAGATCTGGTCGGCCTTCCGCCGGCGGTTCGTTTCGCATTCCAGCCTCGGCGCCGCAACTGAGCTATCACCGTGAGCTCTCGCTACGTCATCCAGGGCGTTCATGCATCTTTTCAGGTCGCCCGCGGCAAGTGAGTGGTCGAAGGCAGCAATCGCTTCGTCAACTGCCACACGAACTTCGGCGGCCTCGCGGACTTTGGCTTGTTTCTGTTCCTGTCTTGCCTGCTCTTGTTTTGCCATGGTGAGCAGTTGATCGAGATCCCCGTTCGTGCCATGCCTAAGAATCGCATCATCGAGGATGCGCTGTGCTTCAGCGAAATTCCGCGCCTCCATTGCGACATGTGCTTGGAGAAGCGACTCCGCTCGAGCCGAGTTCTGTTCGATGACTCTCAGATGCTCCTGCACCCGGGCCTTTACCTGTAAAAGCGTGTCATTCCCCACAGCCTGTTCGAGGCCGCGTTCGATCGCTTCGAGGGCCTGTTCAGGATGTTCCGGGAATAGTTCCTGCGCCCGCAGCACGACGATTCGCACAACCTGTTGCGTATCAAACTCGCGCTTTCTTGACTCAGCTTCCGCCTTCAATCGAAGGAGCAGCCCTTCGCCGGGAAGCGTATCCAGCCCCCGCGCTATACGCTCCTGGGCCTGGGCGAAATCATCGCGGTCCAACGAGTCCTGGATCTCCGCCGCAATCTTCTCGAGCAGATGCTGCCGTAGCTGTTCCTTCTGTCGAGTCACCGCTGTAAATAACAGCTGTTGTACTTCGGCATGTGCGGGATCCATCTCCGCAGCCTCTCGTAGTCGCGAAATCGCTTCTGTGTAGCGGCGATTGCTAAAGCTCTCCTGAGCAATTCGCAGAAGCTCTTCCACTTGAACCGTCTGCTGCTTGCGCCGGATTTCACGGAGGATCAAGGAATACGCATTCCGCAAATCTGTACTATGCTCGTCGAACTGAAGAGCCTGCCCTAGAAACTCCTGTGCGCCGGTAAGGTCCCCTCGGCTCCTCGCATCCCTGGCCTGTTCCCAGAGGGCCGCGATCTTCTGCTGTTGCAGCCTACTCTCTTGCGCCTCCTGCAACCGTTCGTTGACCCCGAGGAGATTGTCCGTGTCTATCTTCTGTGCTTGCTGGAAGCCGATAATGGCGTCATCCCAGCGACGCTCGGCGAGGGCAGTCTGGGCCTGCTCAACGATCTGGCGCAGTTGTTCTCCGCGCTGCAGGCGATTCAGGCGATCCTGCACATCATTCATCAGCGCCTTTATGTCCAGATTGCCCGGATCGATCTGTTGTGCCTGCAGTAGCACCGTGCGTGCTGCTGCAAACTGTTGCCCCTCCGTAAGTCGGCGCGCGGTTTCAAGAAGAGCACTGACTCGGTCATGTCTTAACGTGTGGGAAATGACGTGCAGATCGAATGCCATCTCTTCGGCGGTCGAGTAGCGATCCTCCGGCTTCTTCGCTAGCGCTTTTTCCAGAATCATGTTCAAACCGTCAGGAAGGGCTTGCACAAATTCTGAAAGAGAAACAAAGGGCTCGTTGATCACGCTATAAAGCGAGGAGATATCCGGCCCCTTAAATGGCAACTCGCCGGTGAGCATCTCGTAGAGCATCACACCGGTTGACCATATATCTGCCCTTCCGTCACTCGGTTCTCCCTTCAGCCGTTCCGGCGCGATGTAGTGAAAAGTCCCAAGCACGCCACCCGCCTTAGTTAGCTGCCTGGTTTGGTCCACAAGACGTGCAATCCCAAAATCGACGATTGTCACACGCCAGTCGGGCTGAACAAGGATATTTGCAGGCTTCACGTCACGGTGTACGACGCCGCGTCCATGGGCGTGGCCGAGCCCGGCGCAGACTTGTTCAACGATCGAAATCGCATCAAGCGCAGGCAATCGCTTCAACTTGCGCAACATTTTCTCGAGCGATTCACCGGCGATAAGCTCCATGGCAATGAACGGGCTCCCATCGTGCTCGCCCAGTTCGTAAACCGTCACTATGTTTGGATGGCTCAGGATGCCTGACTTGGCTTCCAGGTAGAAACGCTCGCGCAATTCCGGCGTAACTACGGTGAGTGTTTTGATCGCCACACCGCGGCCAATTAGAGGGTCTTCGCCTCGATACACGATTCCCATTCCACCTCGGCCAAGTTCGCCGGTGATGCGATATCTCCCGATCTCCATTACTAAGGCTGATCGGTTAGTGGTCATGTGAAGCTCCATTCTGTTGCATGCTGTCTTTGCAGTTGAACTGACTGTCGTCCCTTAGGGATAAACACTCGAAAGCTCGTTTTATTTCAATTCGGATGCGTCGTTTGTCCCGATCGAACTTACTGTTGATCCAGCGAGCAGTATCCAGTATTTACAACGGCTTAGGCCAGTTCAGAAGGCACTGATTCCTTCGTTGTCTCAGGGTCCGCCAATCATCCGTAGATTCTCGGCACGTCCAAATACATAAGCGGCATTTGGCTCTCAATGCGCTCATTTTTCCGAAAAATTTTGTGCAAGAGGCAAAAAAAGGAGCGGAAGTTGTGCTTTCAATGCCGCGGAAAATGTTGCGGGACTAAATAGTTGAAACAGCAAGGCGGGCCAAGTTGGTGCAAGTTCGACTAAATCGGCCCGAGAGGCTGCAAAAACTTAAGCGTCGGTTGATTCCGACCCCTCCCCTTCTTTCCTTACTGAGGCGGGTATCCGGTCGTTATCCAGTCGCTTGCTCAGCCGGTGGCCCGCCCCGGGATTTCTTGCTTGGGCGTGATCGCTTCGGCCAAGAAACATCGCATATCTAAGTGTGAACGTACGAGGCAAGGCGGTCCCTGAACGCATCGTCGTTCGACGTACCAAATTCAATCAGGAAACGGAAGGAAAAGGCACGATGAAAAACGCTGCCGTCGCATTGTTGCGTGCTACCCCAGAAAGCTCGAGAGGATTTATGAAACAGACAGACATCCTTCAATATTTGCAGACCCTACGTTTGAAGCTTCTCGATATGTCGAGAGTCTCACAACGGGCGGCGGACTGCTCCATCAAAGCCTACAAATTGGACAGTCCGGAGTTTCGTGCAAGCGTCCGAGACAATACATATGAAGTCAACATACTCCATCGTGAGATTACTGAGATTGCCAAGGATCTGATGCTGATGGAGCTTCCGCTCGAGTCCGACGTGCGCTTCGCGCTGTCTGCCGTCCTAATCTGCGATGCTTTTCATTCGATACACGCGCAGGCCGTCAAGATTGCAGCAAAGAGCGCGCATCTTTTGGAGAATGGCCACACACCTGGTTGCGCAGGCTTGAGCAGGATGGGTGACGTAGTCAATTGCCTGATGAGGTTGTGCATCATTGCTTTGTTCGATGAAAAGGTTGCCCACGCAGAGACAGTTCTTAGCAATCGTGGAATCGAGCGATTGTTCGAGTCGGTCTTTTATGACTGGTATAGAAACGTTGATCAACGGCTAAGGACACTGGCCAGCGACGAATTGGCAATCACCAAGAGCCTCAGCCAAATAGCTAAGGAGACCTATGAGATAGCCGACGCAATTGTCTTCTCGCTGAAAGGCCCAGATAGCGAACCAACCCCACATATCGACCGGGAGCAGCCCACGATTCACCCGGTGCCGGAAAGAGAAGTCGAAGGAGTAACTGGCGACTCAGAGGGAATGCAAGCTTTCCTCGCGGAGATAGATACCTGCTTTGCTGATCCTTGTTTTTGGAGCAAGCTATGTTGATTCGCCCGCTCTTATTTGAGCGTGTGTGATGTAACAGGCCAGCCTTCAACAACCTCAACACAGAACCAGCATTGTGCCTGTCCTTACTGGGGACAGGTATCCGGTCGCTGGCTCAGCCGGAGTGCGCCCTCCGGACTTCTTTCTTGGGCGCGTGATCGTATTGGCCCAAAAAGATCGCTTATCTAAGTGTGAGCGTCGAGCACGCGATCCAGACCGCCAACAGGAACCACGAAAACGCTACCACGCGACCGTTTCGAAAAGAGGCTCGGCGGCGCCGGTACCGGACACGGACCGAATTGTTAGACCTCGCACAGGAAGAAGGGACTATGCCAGAAGAGATGATGCTTATCAACCACGACACCACCTGGGAGGAAGTGGGTAGCTACGATCCTGCCACTAATAAGCCTCCCAAACCCGGCGGCGGAAGCGGTGGCTGTGTTCGTAATGCCTTCAAGAATGGCACGGCTAAGAAGGTGCAACTGAAGGATGCATTCAAGTTGTATAAGTTCAACCATGGCGACCAACTCACCCATGAGAACTCTAACGAAGTCAGCCCCTGGTGGAGCCCTTACCTAGCCTACGAGTGGGATGCAGGCTGGGAGGAACGCAAAAAACTGGCCGCTCATCTTAAGGTCAACATTCGTGAACTGGGACGCGTTACTTCGGCCGTCAAGGAGAACTGGAGCTCGCTTTCTCATGTGCTGGTGGTCGAATTGAAGCAAGGAGCGTATGGGTATTTTGGGGGGTTCGCCCAAATGTGCCGTATTGACGAGGCGATGGAGTCTAAGCGCGATCCGAACATCGAAGC
>JBAVYX010000127.1:0-6708 GCA_049588475.1 Silvibacterium sp.
AGTGCACACCACGCTCCGACGCCGGATTGCCGGCGGCCACCACCACCCACCCTTGCGGCAGGTGGTATTCACCGAGTTGGCGGTCGAGCACCAGCTGATAACAGCCGGCCTGCGTCATCTGCGGTGCAGCAGTCAGCTCGTCGAGAAAGAGGATGCCCTTGCCGGAAGTAGGCAAAAACTTCGGTGGCACCCATTCTGCCTGGTCAGCCGAGATGCGCGGCAGCCCGCGCAAATCGACCGGATCAAGCTGAACAGCTCGAATGTCGAGGAACTGCCAGTCTAGATCAGAGGCTACCTGGGCAACGATCTGCGACTTGCCCACTCCGCACGCGCCCCAGATGTGCAAGGGCACACGTTCGGTAATGAGCGCATGGAGCGCTTCAAAGAGTTCAGAGGGTTTCATGGTTGTCCTTTACGAGCTGATTCGTCAGGCGGGGTTGAGATGAAGTGGAAACGGCGATGTTAACCGCGGCAGAGAGTCAGCGAATGGCTAGGCTGTAAATTCCCTCGAGAGTGGGTCTTTTCCATCTTTCCGGAACAGATCGGCGCATTTCGGCACTAATCGTCGGATAGGTTGAAGTAGAAAAGATCGCGGCTGCGCCCCTATATCCCCTGTATAGTGATTGACTCTTTGCAATTCAAGTGGCACTGGTAGCCATCTCATCATGTTGAAGCCAAGGGTTTCGCAAAACTATGATCAGAGTCGTCCAAGCTGTCCTTCCATTCCTGCGTGAGAGGAGTTCTAAGATGCGATTCAGGAGTATCTCTGTCTTCATGCTGTGCGCTTGTGCTGCGTCGAGCTTTGTGCTGGGGCAACAGGCTGGACCGGAAACGGGTGTGAGCGGGAACTGGATGATGTCCGCAGACCTGTTTGGGAACACCCTGTATCTCCGGATGGAGCTGAAACAGGATGGCGACAAGTTGAGCGGTACATATACGGGCGACAAGCTCACGATGGGGGCGGTGAAGGACGGAGCGATTCATCTGCTGGCAACGAGCGACGACGGCACGACCTCCGACGTGAATGCAACCGTGAAAGATGGAGTCATCACAGGAAGCACGGTCGAGACTGATCCAAAGGACAAGGATCATCCGACGAAATACACGTTTACGGCGACGCGAGTCATGACCGTGCAGCATGGTGCGCCGCAGCGGCATGAGTTCACGCCGACTGTGTTCTACCGGCAGTTTTCGCCGAGCAATAAGCCGGTGCTGAGAATCGCGCCGGGCGATACCGTGGATACCATGACGGTGGATGCCGGTGGTACCGATGAGAAGGGTGTAAAGCGCGTGTTGGGCGGCAATCCCCAAACAGGGCCCTTCTATATTGAGGGCGCGGAGCCGGGTGATACGCTGGTGGTCCACATCCTGAAATTGCGGCTGAACCGTGACTATGCGGTGAGCGATGATGCTGTGGATGAGAGCGCGGAGAACAGCGAGCTTGCGGTGATGATGAAGGACGGTGGCAAGACCGTCCGCTGGCACATCGATGCGGCGAAGGGTGTGGCGTATCCGGAGGGCGCGGGACCGGACCTTGCGAATTACACGGTGCCACTGAAGCCGATGCTGGGCTGTATTGCGACTGCAGTGGGGCCAGCACAAGCGCCACCGCCTACGGGCGATTCGGGTGGATGGGGCGGCAACATGGACTTCAATGAGATTGGCGAAGGCGCGACGGTGTATCTGCCCGTCGCGAACCCCGGAGCACTCTTGTACCTGGGCGATGCCCATGCGGAGCAGGGTGACGGAGAGCTGAATGGCAACGCGCTTGAGACTTCGATGGACGTGGAGTTTTCGGTGGATGTGATTCCGGGGACGCATCTGTTCGGTCGAAGGATCGAGACGCCGACGCACATCATTACGATGGGTCTGTCGGCGTCGCTGGACAATGCGCTTAAAGGCGCAACCGATGGGATGGCGAAATGGCTCAATGAGGATTACAAACTAACCCCCTCTGAAACCGCACAGGTGCTAGGGACCGCTGCGGAGTACAAGGTCAGTGAGGTCGCGGACCGGAACTCAGGAGTCGTGTTGAAGATCGATAAGCAACGATTGATGGGATTGGTGAAAAAGACGAAGTGAGGCTCTCGGACGCTTTGTTCGAAAGCAGAGTGTCCGCAGCTGGACCCGCTGGACCGATTGAAATAACCAGCAATTTTGATCTCGCAAAGCGAGTTTACGCGGAATGGGCGGACGCTACGGCGTTTATGGCGACCGATCCGATAAAACATCCTACACAAGAGGACTTCGGCCAGGATCCGTTGTCGCTTTGTCGTGCCATATGCCTCAGCAGCCACTACCCTAACGGACGACGGCTTCGAATTGCCAAGAAAACATACAAGCATCGGGAAGAACGGCCGGAACACGTCCAAATGATAGTCGGCACGGGCGACAAAATCATCGAACGATGCCTTGAATGCCTCTGGTTCTGTGTGGGCCGCCTGCATGTGATTCACTCTCTGCAGAAGCGCCACCCGTGTCGTCATTAAGCACTAGAGCGTAGTCGTCCATCTCGATCCGTTACGGCTTCCTTCGGCGTGCATGCGCGTCCAGCATGGCCACGGCGCAACTGGCAATCCGCGACCTTACGCTATCGGCCCGGCTGGTCAGGATGATCGGGACTCTTGCACCCAGCACCAATCCCGCACTGTCGGCCTTCGTCAGGAAGCTCAGTTGTTTGGCAAGAATGTTTCCGGCTTCGAGATCCGGAGCCAGCAGGATGTCGGGATCGCCAGCAACTTCGGAGTGAATCCCTTTGGTTGCCGCAGCCTCCTTGCTGATTGCGTTATCGAAGGCAAGCGGGCCATCGAGGATTGCGCCCGTGATCTGCCCCCGCTCGGCCATCTTGCACAACGCTGCAGCATCGATGGTGGCCGGCATTCTTGAATTAACCGTTTCGACTGCAGCCAGAATTGCAACCTTGGGTTTGTTGAGACCGAGAGAGATGGCAAGGTCGATGGCATTCTGGCAGATGTCTACCTTGTCTTCTAATGTTGGAGCAATATTGATCGCACCGTCGGTGATCATGAGCACCTTGTGATAGGTGGGCACATCCATCACAAAGACATGGCTGATGCGGCGCCCGGTCCGCAGGCCGCCTTCACGGGAAACGACCGCAGCCATCAATTCGTCGGTGTGCAGGCTTCCCTTCATCAGAAGCTCCGCCTTCGCCTCGCGCACCAGTTCGACTGCCTTTGCGGCCGATGCGTTGCTGTGGGGAGTATCCACGATTTCAACGCCAGTCAGGTCGATCCCCGCAGACTTCGCGATGGCGACTATCTTGTCCCGCGGACCTACCAGGATCGGAATTATGATTCCCAGGTTGGCCGCTTCGATCGCACCGGAGAGTGCCGACTCCTCGCAGGGATGTACTACCGCAGTCGGAATTGGCTTCATGTTCTTGCATGTCACCAGCATCTGTTCATACTTGCCGGTTCCGGTTTGGTGACTCATGCTTGCACCTCTTTTCATTGGCGCTGAGGACAACAGCCGGGCTGAGGGGCTAGTCTCCTTGAGGAAGAACGACAGAAGAATTGCGACCGCAACCCGTCTGGAAGCTTCGTGATGGAACGATGCTCTTTGCGGGTTTCACAACAAACTATGAGAGCCTATCAGGGTCAAATCGTCTCGCGCTGATTCAAGCACGTCGAGGTCTACACGGAAAGTTCTTTGACAGAACCGCCGTAAGCTCGGCACCCCATTTTGTCGGCTGCTGAGAACAGGGTAACGCACGCATTGAGGTCAGCAAAGGGACGAACAGGGACGATGTGGAAGGATCGCCACTCTCAATGAGGGCGACTTGGCGTGATGCGAGAATCTCTCCCGGTCACATCGGCGTTTATCAGGACTGATCCCATCTTCGGCGGTGATTTTTAACACCTCGGACTTCATTAGGGCTAACATTTGAGCTGTGAATGACGCGGTACAGACCCGACTTTTGCGAAGGCGAGGCCTTGTATTGCAAGGAGGAGGTGCTAAAGGGGCCTTCCAATACGGCGTGTTGAGGGAGTTACACTCTGCTGGCTTCGACTTTGACGTAATCTCTGGTACCTCTGTCGGAGCTCTCAACGGTGCGCTCGTCGCGACCGAATCGTGGGACCAAGGTGATTTTCTTTGGACACACCTTTCAATGGAAAGAGCATTCCGTTGGAGGAAACTGCAAGCGCTCTACACTGCATTGAGCCTTTGGGGCATTATCTTCTTCGGATGGGCGACGAACCAATTTGAAGAGCGGATCAGTGATTCAATAAATATTCTGTTCTCGATAATCGCTTTCCTTCCGTCCTTGTTCTTTAGTGCCTGGATTTCCTTCAATATACTTGCGTCCTCTTCGTCTACCGTAGATTGGCTTCAAGCGATCTGCTTGTTCGTCCTTGTGGGAGGATGCAGTTTCTATGGAATTCACAAAAGGCAGTGGTGGTTTCGACCTGCGGTTTGTATCTCATGGGCGACTCTTCTGGCGATTTGGTCGGGATGGGCAGTCTTTCATGTGGCTGCGCTGTCTCAATTCGTTCGAGCAATGCCATTACAGTCAATCGGCTTTGCAATCATCAGCCTGTCTCCGGGGTTGGTGATTGTTGGCTACATTCATCAGGTGTTCAACGCTAGCTTCCTAGCGAACAGCCCTTTGCGAATCGTCGTCTCGACGATTTTAGAGCGACCGTTCTGCAAACCACTAATTGCGACAACTTCATTGCTGGTCCCCGAATATGTGGACCCGGATAACTTTGACTACATGCGTTTCCCGAGAGGAACGGATTGGTTCGCCGCCCAGCGTTCTGGATTCCTTGCCACCTACAATCGCATCGACAAACTAAGCTCCAGCGAAGCCGTTGACACCCTCTTGGCAAGCGCCGCGCTACCGATGGGGGTTATCCCTAACGTCAGGGGGACGAAGAAGGGCTCTCGCGTTGTGGATGGCGGTCTTGCCGACAATGTTCCCTGGCATCCGCTTATAAGCGACTACCCTTGCACGGAGCTTTTGATAATCCTCTGCGAACCAGATAAGCCAACTCACAAACCCTCAATTGAGGCATGGCAAAAACGAGAACGATTAATGCGCGTCATGAAAAGTGGTTATCAGCCGGCCAAGTTTACCGGGAAGAGATCATGGTCAGCTCCACCGCGCATTACTGTGCACAACGAACCACCAACTGAAGTCCCGATGCCAAAGCCGGGCGAGAGCGTCGATTTCGAGAAGTTGAAGGTTACGGTCATCGGTTCTCAAAAACCCTTGGGTGGTGGTAAACCCTTCGGCGATCTTATCGCAACGATGAATTTCAGTGCATCAAAAGCTCTGAATAACATCGAACTCGGTCGCATCGCAGCGAGAGGCGCTATCGATGCGGGCTTGAGCCCTAAATGAACTCTCACGACGTTTGACTGGGTTGCGCGTCCGAACCTCTGGCTTGAACGGAGAGCGATTCATAGAAGAATTGAGACTCGTCGTTGTCAAAGGTCGAGGACCCTAGTCGCAGCAAAACGCAAATTAGGCAACCTGTCTTCTGGGCCGGCCACGGGAGAATACAATTGAATCCGGTTGACGCACGGCGGTGCGTCAAAGCTCAAAATTCAGATTAGTACCTCTAAGTCGGCATGACGACTGAAATCTCGTGAGCTGTCGCGCGCTTAGGAATCGGCGTTGCCTTCACCGTTTTCTCAGTACTGATCCAAAGGCATAACATTCCGGATTGCCCGTGGTCCGCGCGGAATCTGGCTCCCCACACTGGACGCATTTAGAGCTCTTGATGCTCAAATCCAGTGACGCTCGAAACCCAGCAACTCCTGCCGCAGATGCCATAGCTTACACTCAAACCACATGCTCAACTGGGGCTATGCCTATACCACAATCATCAGCAGCAAATATCATGGACGAACCCTGCTCTCGCACTTGGCAAACCTTTACCCACACTCAACCCCACGAGCCTGGCAACAAAAACTGGACAACCGCGAAGTCACCGTCAACGGCGTCACCGCCACCGGAAGCGAATCGCTCACTTTAGGCCAAACCCTTGTCTGGAACCGTCCACCCTGGATCGAACCAGACTCTCCTCAGCACTTCGAAGTCCTGTTTGATGACCCCAATCTGTTGGCCGTCAACAAACCTAGCGGGCTGCCCACCCTCCCCGGTGGCGGCTTCATGGAAAACACCCTCCTGCGCCTGGTGCAAAAGCAAACCCCCAACGCAAACCCTGTCCACCGGTTGGGCCGAGCCACTTCCGGCATCGTCCTCTTCGCCAAAACACCCCAGGCCGCCTCTAAACTATCCGCAAACTGGAACACACCCAGAATTCAAAAAATCTATCGAGCGCTGGCTCAAGACATTGCACAGCACGACGCCTACGAAATTCTCACACCCATCGGCCTTGTACCGCACCCGCTCATCGGTTCCGTGTGGGCCGCCAACCCAAGTGGCAAACCGTCAAAGTCATTGGCGAAGGTGATCTCATGCACTACGAGCACCACAACATTTGAGGTAAGCCTCAATTCGGGCCGCCCTCATCAAATCAGAATCCATCTGGCATCCATCGGCCATCCCCTGGTAGGCGATCCTCTGTACGGCTTCACCGGCCAGCCTCTTGAAAATCTCCCCGGCCTCCCGGGCGATGGAGGATATTTCCTGCACGCCCAATTTCTGAAATTTCACCACCCCATCACCGGAGAACAAATCAAGCTGCCTCAAGATTGATTTGTTCTCCGGTGATGGGG
>JBAVYX010000128.1:0-10062 GCA_049588475.1 Silvibacterium sp.
TTGGCGCGATCGAACGAATTGTGAATGCCGAAGCAGCAGTGGCAGGTGCGCCGAAGCCACCAGAGATCACTCCGCTGGATCGCTATTCATTGGTAATGAGCGATGCCGATGCGACAGAGAAAGTCGTTGACGCGTTCCGCCAAAACTTCCCTGACGGCTGTGTAGAGCAGACGAAGCCTACCATGGCGAGCGAGGACTTCGGATGCTTTGGAACGGAATGGCACGTTCCTGCGGTGTACTGGTTTTTTGGCGGCGACGATCCTGAGGTCTATGCCAAGTCCAAGAAAGACGGGACGCTCAATTCGCTGCCGACCAACCACAATCCGCGCTTTGCACCGGTAATTCACCCAACTTTGGAGACAGGTGTAAAGGCTCTGGTCGTCGCGGCGCATGCGTGGCTGGCATCGTGAACGAGATTCTGATTCACGGCCAGCATGTGGCGGGCCCCTTTCTGCTTGCGCTCGATCTGCTCGGTACGTTCGTCTTCGCACTCAGTGGTGCAGCAGCCGGTGTGAAGAGCAAACTCGATCTGTTCGGCTTGATGGTGCTCGCCTTTGCGGCAGGGAACGCAGGCGGGATTACCCGCGACCTGCTCATCGGGGCCGTTCCGCCTGCAGCCATCAGCGACTGGCGTTATTTGGGTGTCTGTATCCTAGCTGGCTTGGTGACGTTTTTGTGGTATCCCAATATCGACGTGCAGCGCAGGCCCGTTCTGTTGTTCGATGGCGCAGGCCTGGCTCTCTTCGCCGTCACGGGCACGCAAAAAGCGTTGGCCGCCGGACTCAATCCGGTGATGGCTGCAATTATGGGGATGTTGACTGGGATTGGCGGCGGAATGCTGCGCGATATTCTCATGGACGAAACTCCTACAGTGCTTCGGGCTGATCTTTATGCCGTCGCCGCGCTCGCTGCCGGCGTCGTGGTGGTGGCAGGACATGTATTGCACTACCCATCCTTTTCATTCATGATTGCGGGTGCGCTTCTGTGCTTCTGGCTCAGAGTCATGGCTATATTCCGCGGTTGGCATCTACCAATTGCGGGAACAGGGCCTCGATCAAATTGACGAGGCCACCTTCGCGAAAGCCTCCCCGAGACAACGCGTGTTCGCCGCTAGTGTCCTGAGTCTAAAGTTCGCTTACAGAAGCGAGCTACGGAGTCGAGGATTTGGTCTGCGGTTTTGTGCCAAATGAAGGGTTTGGGGTGGCGGTTATGGTGGCGGATGAAGTCGCCGATGGCGCACTCGAGTTCTTTTGTTGAGCGATGAACGCCGCGGCGAATCTGCCGTTCGGTCAACAGGGCGAACCAGCGTTCCACCAGGTTCAGCCACGAAGCCGAGGTGGGCGTGAAGTGGACATGGAAGCGAGGACGTTTCGCCAGCCAGTTGCGGATCAGCTTCGTCTTGTGGGTGCCGTAGTTGTCGAGCACCAGATGCACCTCCAGTTCCGCGGGCACGTTGCGCTCGATCGTATCGAGGAAGTTGCGGAACTCCGCAGAACGGTGGCGGCGCTGGGTCTGGCCGATGATTTTGCCCGTCCTGGTGTCGAGTGCGGCGAACAGGCTGGTGGTGCCGTGACGCTTGTAGTCATGGGTGCGGCGCTCGATCTGCCCGGGACGCATGGGCAACAGCGGCGCGGTGCGGTCCAGTGCCTGAATCTGACTCTTCTCGTCCACGCACAAGACCAGAGCGCGATCCGGCGGGTTCAGATAGAGGCCCACAATGTCCCGCACCTTATCAATGAACAGTGGATCGCGCGAGAGTTTGAAGCTCTCCGCGCGGTGTGGCTCCAGGGAAAAGGCGCGCCAGATGCGGCTAACCGTTGACTGACTGAGTCCCGTGGCCGCCGCCATCTGCCGCGTCGACCAATGGGTCGCCGCTTCGGGCTGGCTTTCGAGCGTGCGCGCCAGCACCCGCTCCACATCCGCATCGCTGATCCGTCGCGGAGTGCCTGGACGCGGCTCGTCCAACAGTCCATCCAGGCCCTGATCAATAAAACGCTGTCGCCACTTGCCCGCTGTCGGCAGCGAGCACCTTTGTCTGCGGGCAATCTCCGTGTTGTTCAGACCATCCGCCGCCAGCAGCACAATCCGTGACCGCATGGCCAGAGCCTGCGCCGTCTTCGGCCGAAGCACCCACGACTGTAACTGCCTGCGCTGCTGCGCGGTGAGCGAGAGCGGAACTAACGGACGGCCGCTGGGCATCGGACTTGCTCCTCACTCTATCCGATGCCATACCTCCATCATATTATTCAAATTACTTTAGACTCAACACACTAGGAGATGATTGGCATTCTCCCACTCAGAAGCCTCGTGTTATCGGCCCTGATGGCCTCAGTGGGAAACGGATTGCTTGCGTTGAGCGCATGGTCCTTCTCGCACTATCTTGTTCTTGAGACGAAACGCCACCCTCTCGAAGAGATCTCAACCTTCTGGCACAAGAAGTCCTAATAAGACCAGGTCGAGATTATGACTCTGGAGGAGAAATGAAAGAGGCTCTATTGGAATCCTGGCGTGCCACCAGGCGCGGGGGAAATCGAAGGAATCGGTCTGGCGCGGGTCCATCCATTCGGACGGCGGGGAGACATGTTCGGGGCAGCATTTACCTACAGTGAACCGAGCCCGTCGAGCCAGTCTGCCAAACATCATGAGAGCGTATTCGAATCGTTCTATCGCCTGCGTCTCACTTAGAGCATGAGGATTGGCCCAGATATCGAGGTCTCAATTCACCCCACCTATGCGCCCAAGGCTTATAAAACGACTCTATTGGGCACGAGAATGGAGGTTATGTTCTAGCTGAGCCTCGCCGACTCAAATCTGATGGACTCTTTGATAACTACTTTCTTGCCGCCACCAATCGCTTCTCATTTTTTCGGATTGAGTCCTCAAGCACTTTCATCTCACTTCGCAAATTAACCCGATCCGTAGCCGAATGGAATCCTCTATCAGGGATGCTTTCCAGCAATTCGGCTTCGCGTTCTTGGAGTTCTGCCAATCTCTTTCTGTCTCGGACGAGTTCCTCTTCAATCGTCCGTATTGTTGTAAGATCGCTCATCAAGGTTCCTCCGCGTCTCTGCTCTATTAACTCCCTCTGAATCGAACATCTGATCGGCTCCGCCTTTTTCGGTGGATAAATTACCCCACGCTCGATTTGAAGCCTGACATCGGCTCAAACTGCTCCGAGGCGCTCAATCCGGGATACGGTTCCGCGTACTCTACACTTCGATCACTCTATTCGTATCGTTCGGCAGCGGCTGCCGACAGTTATGCTCGGACTGCCTCCACATCAATCGCAATTCTTACCTCATCTCCGACCATAACCCCGCCCGCTTCCAGAGCTGTATTCGATGTCAGTCCATAATCCTTCCGGTTCAGCTTTGCAGTTGCGTACATGCCACAGCGTTGCTTTCCCCAGGGATCTTTTATTTCCTGCGTGGGACCTTCGACGTCGAGTGTGATTTCACGGGTGACGCCATGAATGGTCAGGTCGCCTGTCACTTTCCCTCCTCCTGACTGTGGCACAACTCGTGTACTACGAAAAACCAGAGTCGGGAATTTCTCAACATCGAGGAACTCGGCGCTCTTCAGATGAGTATCGCGTTGGGCGTCATGAGTGGTGATGGACGTAGCGTCGATCGTGGCCTCGACCGTTGAGTTTGCAGGGGTCACTGAGTCGAATTTGATTGTGCCCTGAAAGTTTAGTGAAGTCGCCGCGCACATTCGAGACCATCATATGCCGCACACTGAACCGAACGGAAGTATGAACTGGATCGATTTCATACGTTGATTGTGACATCGCGTGTTGCTCCTTTATGGCAGCGACCTTTGTGCATCGCTATCTTGCAGATAGCTAGTACGAGGAATTGCTATACCTGCACTTGGGACGAGAGCAGGTATAGCATAGGTCAAGCGAAATAAGACTCTTCTTGCGGGAGGCCTTATGTTCGACCAGTCGAGCCGCCTATCATATCCAAGCGACCTTCGGAGGCGCCGGGGGCGCCTGCGCCGTGCGTTCGGCCTCGGAAAGAGTTCTGAGTTCAATCCGTTCCTCCTGCTCGTTGATTTCGCCAATCAATCTCCCGAGATTTCCTAGAACGCAGCGTCGTTTCTTTGTTCGGTTGGCGACGCTGCTAGGCCGAACGGGAAGAGATACCTTCAGTGTCCCGAAATTCTTGTGCTCATGTAGCGTCTCACCGGCAACTTGAATTATTCGCGTTCGGGATTGCAAGAAAGGTGATGCTGGCTGGCACGAATATGAGGTTTCCGGAATCTGTTGATGTCGCCGTGAGTTGCGGCAGGGCGTCGTCTGCGCCTAGGCTGACTTCGCTTCCGTTCAATTGGACCTGTTTGCTCAATAAATTCTCGGCAGTGATGGTATAGCGTTCTGCCGCCATCGGTACGTTAAGCGATTGCGATGCAGCGCGGTTCGCGTTGATCACCAGAACTGTCACTCCGCCTGGCTTGTCTCGCAGACAATGAGCGTAAAGATGCAGACCCGGTGCAGATGAAGCGCCAGGACTGAGTACCGTTGCCCCCATCAGTTTTCGCCATAGCAGAGCTGCCCAGTAAGTGGGCCGCGGCGCGAGCGTGTTCTCATCCAGCAAACCGTAATCGCTTGCGTCGAGCGTATTGTGCATCACAACCTGAACGCCACGTTGGGCCATGCTTCCAAGCTGGTTCAGATAGCGGAAGGTGTCCAGAAACGTGGACGCCCATGGATTGCCCCCACATGCTGCATCCGCCGTTTCAGAAATCCAGAGGGGCTTCCCGGCCTCGAACTTGTCGCGAAGGGCTGCATAGAAGGCCTCGATACTGTTTGTTCGCGATAACCACTCATCCGAGAGCGCCGCTTCTTCTGTGGTCTGGGCCTCCGCACCCATGCTCGCGCACCGCTTCGAAACCGCTCCATAGAAATGGTAGGAAAAGGCATCGAAAACGGGACCAGCCGCCTTCAGCAGATCTTCGGACTTCAGAGACTTCCCCGCAGGCAGCGCAAGTGCGCCTCCCTCGCCAACCGATCCGGGTCCGAGGATCACCATGGCAGGAGCAGCATTCTTGATGAAGGGACGAAACACGGCCAGATCGCGTCCGTAGGCAGACGCGTCATATCCCTTCGGAGCGCCACCCATGGATGCGATGGTCGGCTCGTTCATGAATTCAGCCGCCGCGATCGAACCATTGATTGATCGCGTGTAGGCAAGAACCTTCCGTGCCTCCTTGGGAGTCCAAACGCCCGCAGCATCCCGCGTGCCTACGCCGGTGGCGAAGGAAGTAACGATCTTCGCATCCACCGCATTGGAGAACTCGACGACATTCTTCCATTGCTGGCGCGTAAGCACACCGTTGAAACCCTTCGGTGGCGATTTGGGTGCCGGTCCATCCGCATCGTGGAAGTAAGTCGTATTCGCCCACGTTCCACTGACGCGCACATACGCCGGACTCAGGGCGGCCGCCAGCTTGCGTCGCCGTAGATTTGTCAGATCGATAGGCGGACGGTACTGATACATGTCGGGATTCATTCCGGCAGGCACATTCGAGCTTGGCTGAACCGGTTTGGCCCCGGCATTTGATGGGTTGCCGTAAGGCTTCCAGAAATTCCCGCCAGTCACTTCAAGCATTTCGATGTTGTAGGACTGGAAGCGATCGTCGACGGTGCCGACACGAGCCATTGTTGCAGGTGCGAGAGACGGCGATGGCGTACCACTCGGAGCCTTGGAACACGCAACCATTCCGAGTACTGTCAGTGCCGCGCTCGCCGCCGCTGCAATATCTCCGTGCTTTGACATGTCACACCTGCCTCTCGAGTTCATATCTGCTCGCGACGATCATACTTCGTCGGCAATTTCCAGGGCCACGACTTGATTGGACCTTCTCGATGGCGCTGCCCTCACTCAGCCTGATGGTTTGAATCATCCGAGCTGCCTAATCGACGCTTCGCCTCGGTGAAACGGACCCGATTGTAAGAACGCGAATCGATCGGCGCAGACTGATTTGTAGAACGGGCGGGTGCCGTGTATGCGACATGCCGTGGCTGATCCAGGCAGTTCGTTCACCGAAATGAATGCGGGTATTCGTATTATGGCGCCCCAAGCACGATACCGTGGCGGCAGCATTGAGTTAACGGCTATAGGATTCGGTTGGCATATCCGGCCAAACTGGCGCTAACTTATGAAAGGTGCATCGACATGTCGGAGATACTCCCCGCGATTTTTTTTGGCCATGGCAACCCAATGAATGCCGTCCTCAACAATGCTTATACAAATGCATGGAGCCGCATAGGTCGCACAATCCCCAGGCCCAAAGCAATTTTGTCGATCTCCGCGCATTGGTTTGTTCCGGAAACTGGCGTAACTGTTGCCACTTCGCCCAGGACAATTCACGACTTCGGCGGATTTCCCCGAGAACTCTTTCAAGTGCAGTACCCCGCTCCGGGTGATCCAGTGCTGGCTCGCAGAGTGCAAAACCTGCTCGCGCCACTAGAGGTCAGGCTGGACAACTCCTGGGGGCTGGATCACGGGACATGGTCGGTACTTCGGCACGTGTATCCCGACGCCGATATTCCCGTTGTCCAGCTAAGTATCGACGAAGGTAAATCGGCCTCATTCCATTTTGAAATAGGCAAAAAGCTTGCACCCTTGCGGGAGGACGGCGTACTCATCGTTGGGAGCGGCAATCTCGTCCACAATCTTCACGCCTATGCGTGGGGACGCCATATGCCAGATCCCTACGATTGGGCTGTTCGGTTCGAAACGGACGCGAAAGATATGATGGTCGCGGGCGTATACAAACCGCTTATCGACTATGAAACTCTCGGACCCGAAGCACTACTCTCGATTCCGACGCCGGATCATTACCTGCCCATACTTTACGTCCTCGCCTCCAGGCGGCAGCGTGACATCATCACGTTCCCAATCGAAGGTGTCGATGGCGGATCGATATCCATGCTGACTGTGCAGGTGGGCTAGCCAGGTTCTGTTGCTAGCTTAGCTAAATGGAGAAGTAGTCAATGAAGGTCGTGCTGTTAGGTGCAACAGGTTCGTCGGCTGAGCACTACTGAAAGAGGCGCACGACCGCGGGCACATCGTGACCGCGATCGTGCGGCAACCTGCGAAACCCGAGAAGCGCGAAGGACTCACTGCTAAGGTGGGCGACGTTTATGACACCGCTTCTCTTGCGGCGCTGATCCGGGGCAACGACGCCGTCATCTTTCATCAGCGCTTTCAATCCGGATGGAAAGATCCAAACCTTTATGACGATCAGGTTCGAGGAACAGCGTCTATCATCGCCATTAAGGATGCGGGGATCAAACGGGTTCTCTGGGTGGGTGGGGCGGGTGGCTTGGAGATCAAGCTAGGAGTACGGTGACCTCATCGCCGCTATCAAAGAGCACAAGTGAACGATCGTTTACTTCCGAAGGAAGATCTATGTTCAACCACTGGATTCCTTCGGTCGGGACTGCGAGGGGACCAGATGCGTTGCAAAATTTCCCTGATCCTCCGAAGACATAGGCGAATGCGTGGCGGATGGTCCCCACTGGCGGTGTCTTTCTCCGGCCTGGAGCGATAGACACATCGATGTAGGTCGGATTGGTTGCGATGCCATCGGAGTTTTCCCTCAGGACTAGGAGTCTACGCTTGCTCCAAGCAAAGGTTACGCCTAAGCCCCCTGGAATTTGATTGCGGCGTGCGTGCCGTCGCAGAATGGCTTGTTCTTTGACTCTCCGCAGCGACACAGTGTGACGCGGTTACGCACCTCGTACTCGAACCCGTCCGCGGAGGTGACTTGTATCCCTCCTCGCAACCAGAGTGGCCCGCTGCATTTCTGTTCAGGGTCCTCGACCAGGCCGATCGATACTGGTAACGCATGTTCAATGGGCTGCCCCGTGGCTTTGTCCCAGGCCGCAAGACGTCCAGCAGGACAATTGTTTACCTGCCGGATGAACATTGCCTGGACATGGGGATCGTCCGTCCGCTCTACCTGGTTCCAGACCTGACCGTTCGGATCGCAGAAACGCCCGAAAGCGCAGAGGGTTTCCGCGTCGGTGAGCTGAAAGACCGGCCCGTCCAACGCCTGCGCCTGATCGAGATAGGCTTCATGGCTAGCCGTCTCGGTCCCATTAAATCCAATCTTAGAGTGCGTGCCGTCACAGAAGGGCTTGGTTCCTGACCTACCGCATCGACAGAGTGCATAGCTCTCTCGATGCGGGATGGTTCCGTCTTCCCGCCATGCCTCGGACCCGCCCTTAGCATCCGTGACGATGGTCTGTTTGGCGAGGGGGATATCGCCGGCGACAATGTATGGGCCGTTTTCGGAAATGGTGACGCTAACCTTGCTCTTCGTCGCAGTCATGGATCAGCTCCCTATGAACAAATTTCTGGCGTGGCAACCGTATCCAAACCCCAGTACAAACCGTGCGGAATCATAGATTATGTCGAAGCCCATAGCCTTTTCAATCTGCACCAATACTGTAGGCGTGATGTGTCGGGCCGGAGTGAACCACGCGATGTCCAATCGCCAGCGATCGCGGTATTCCCGCTTCATCGAGAGTCGCTGCAATTTTTTTGGACGGCATCGCGGAACGAACCGAGTTCTTGCGGTGAGGATTCTGGTGTTTGTTGTCGCTGGTCTGTTTTCCTCCTGGTCGTCATACCACTCGCAGACATCGGCGATTCCGGAGAAAAAAAGCGGGAATGAGAACGCTGCGGGACCTTCATAGAAGCGTTGCGCACCTGAACGGAGGTGGAGACCGCCATTGGCAGCGACATTGACTTCCAGATCGACGGCGAGATGTTGATGCGTCCCAAGGTAGTCCACGATGCAGCCCCTCTCTTCGCTGTAAATCATGTAGGCGTCGAATCGACGCACTTTACTGGCAGAGAAGGTCCGCACCCAGGTCACGGTCTCGCGGCCGAGCGGGTCCAAATAGGCGTAATTTTGGATGCTGAAAGGAACGTCTCGCCTATGTTCCGGAAACATGATGCTGCGCCAGGTTCCCACGTAAAGAAACGGCAAGGTGTACGGAGCGCCATGCCAGATCCGATCCATGGTGCCAATTCCGATGGCTGCTGTGCCCGCTTCCGAGGTGAGTGAAAAACGCCGTTGAATCTCCGGATGCAGTTTGGAGAAATCAGAGCCAAGAGCACGCTGATAAATCGACGTCATCCTTGCTCCCTGGGAGCAGTCCGCTGGCAGACGCGCGCGGATGGGAGCCTCCTCGATGCTATCCACTAGCCGCCCAGCAGCTCCGAAGCGCACCGAGTAGTCGTACCATGTGAGGAACCGTAAACCCGCCGGCGTAGGCACGTATCGCCAGTATCCGGATCCTTCACGGATTAGTGATTTCGGATCAGCGGAAGCAAACCTGAGGGAAGAAGTTGTATCGCCGTTTGCAGAAGCGCGTTCACCCACACTTTGCCCGGTGCCTTTGATACTTAGGCCGAATCCAATTCGTGTTTCGTAGAGGAAATGCTGTGGTTCTGCTGAACTCGCCTTTGGAATGTATTCAATTCGAGTGAACCGGAGATCCCAGCGCTGATGTAGAGCGGGCTCCTGCGTCAGGCGTCAAATATGATCCACCTTGGCCTGGATGATTATCTCGACGTATATCCCGGGTGAGCCACTCACGGGAAGAGCTTAGCAGAACACTTGAGCGTCGAAATAGAACTGAGTCAGCTCATCCCGCAAAAATGGCACTTTCGTCTCGAAGTTACCTTAAAGCTGACTTTTCCGGCACGATGCTAGTCTCAGATTGAGGGGATAGCAGAGGACTATGGTGACGATCGAGCAGTGCATGCAGATCGCTGCACCGATCCAACGCTGCTTCGACCTATCACGAAGCGTAGAAGTGCACCTGCTTGGGACAGAGCAATCGGGTGAGCAGGTGGTTGGTGGCATCAAGACCGGACTTATCGGCCCAAACGAGTTCGTCCGGTGGCGAGCCAAACACCTCGGCTTTCGTCAACACCTTACGAGCAAAATCACTGCCTTCGATTCGCCAAGCTATTTCCAAGACACGATGATTGAGGGCGCTTTCAAATTCATGCAGCACGATCACTTTTTCCTGGCTCT
>JBAVYX010000129.1:0-3789 GCA_049588475.1 Silvibacterium sp.
GCGACAGGCTGCCCCAAAAGGCGAACGGCGCGCGGCGATGGAAATCGAAAAGGCCGTCCTCGACTGAGCGAATGACGGGTAGCTTATTTACCAGGCGAGGGCCGAAGTAGCGGATTCGGCTTAATGCCCGTGTGCTTGCCGAAAGCAACGGCCACCGCCGCGCCGCCGCAACCGCGACGGCGCAGAGTAGTCCGGCGGTAGCCACTGCAAACAGGACAGCATACAACCGCAGTGCAGCGCTGAGGGGCACGATAAGCGATGCGGCCGCCATGCCCACAACGCTGACCAGGGCGCCGGTGAAGATGAGAAGCGCGCGGTCGAGGGTGACCGAGGACACCCGCTTCTCGATCGGTATGTCCGCACCCAGCGCCGAGACGCGCACGCCTTCTCCGAATAGCTGTCCCAGAACTCCCACCTGCCCGGCTGCCTCGGAGACCAGCCTGAGATTCAGCAGGTGGCCAAGTGAGACTTTGCTTCCGCATCCCGTCAGGGTCAATCGCCAGGCGTAGCTTTTTACTAGGTGCGAAACGCCGCTCAGAGCAATGATGAGAGCCAGCCCCCACCCCAAACGATGAAGGCTCTCAAGCAGCGTTCCGGGTCCAGCCCGCCGGATCAGATAACCCAGCAGCGCGATTCCCAGCATCGCCCAGATAATTCGAACCGCCGACCGCTTACGCATGGAAGAACGCCCGCTGAGCTGCCGGCCGGCAGAAGTGGCTGTCGAAAATGCTTTCCGTGTATGCAAGTGCTTCGGGAGTATCGACATCCTGCCACGAAGCTGCGCCGATATCAAAGGCCCGCAGTTTGCGTCTCCGCCCAAGTATCCGCATCCCGTCGGACAATGAGCAGTTGCCGTCCTTCTTCGCCACTTCCAGCACGTCGAACAATTCCGGACTGCACAGGAACATGCCAGTATCGTAGGCATCATATTCCGGAATCTCTTTCCCAATTGCGACGATATTGTCGCCGTCGCGTCTGACTTTCGTGACATCGTCGAGGTCGAAGATGTTGTCGAGCTTGGAATCGACCCCGAGAATCACTTCGCCCTTCATCAGAGGCTCGTTAAGTAATGCCCTAGCCGTGGACGGCTCAAAAATATGATCGGCCATCAACAGCAGGAAGGAGCTGCCAAAATATCTGCGGGCCTTCAGTACCGACACGCCATTGTTCTTGTGATATTCGGAGTTCTCCACCAGAGTAATGGAGATACCCTTCAGAGTGCAGTTGGCGAACCACTCTCGCATCGCGTCGGCGCCGTAACCCACCACTATCACGAACCGGTCGATACCAGCCTGATGGGCATCGCGAATCACATGCTCGACCAGCGACCTGCCGTGTACCTGCATTAGCGGTTTGGGCATACCCTGCGATAACGGACGAAGCCGGCTGCCATTCCCGGCCGCGAGGATCAGGCACTGATTGACTATCGGCGCGCGCGGTTTGCGTGTGTAGGTGAAATTCCCGATTTTGCTCATGGTGTCAGGCCTCCTGGCCGTGCCGCGCTCGCCGTCTCCGGCGCGGACTGCTGATTGGAGACGTAGTCGAAGTAGTGAATGGTCAGAGCTGTCGTGCCGAAGATTCGCACCTCGGTGACGCTCTGGGTTATGTCGGGAAACCATAGTTGCCCGCTCTTGTGGTAGGTGTGCACGAAGTGCACGCTGTGGACCCAAAACGAGGGATTTCTGGCGGGTGCGCCTTCGATCCGCATCACGGCAAAGTCCTGCGCATCAATCCAGGCCTGGCCTTTAATGAGTCGCTCCTCGTCGCGCTTCGGAACGATATCGACCACGTAGGCCATCCGATCGCCGAGAAGTGTGCTCCGTACTGTGCGGAATTCGTAGTTGTCCAGGCTCAGCCGGGTCTTCATCTTGATCTCCGATTGCGATGCCTCGGCCTCAGATGCCAGCATTCTGCTCACAACATGCTTGTAAGCGCCCTTCCAACCGTCCTGTGACACCAATTCGAAGTGCTTGATGCCGTCTGCGCCGCACTCTATTCGCACGACGATTTCCGCGTGCTTGTTCATGTGCTCGTTTTCGAGCACATAGCGGCGCATGCCGTGATAGCCAGCAGCTATGACTTGCCGATTCGCATCCTGTGCCGACAGTCTTGCCGCCACAGTATCGCCATCCAGCAGTGAATCTTGACCGGCGGCCCCTGCAGCGCCGGCCGCAGCGGTGAAAAATAAAGCGAGTAACTTTAAGTGTGTTTTCATAGTCAGAACTGGAATACAAACTTGCCGCGGTATTCACGCCATGCATCGTTGAAGAATTCGCCAAACTCGTTGCTGGCGACGTTGTTCTGGACATCTCGGGGATTGAAATGATTGAGGACGTTGAAGATGCCGAATCCGGCCTTGAGGTGGAGCTGGTGGTTCTCCCCTAAATGGAGGGCAAAGGGCCGAGAAACCTGCAGATCCAACGAAGAAAATCTGGGATATCGCTTGTCATTCCGGGGCCCGACATATTCGTGATATTCGTTCCAAGGCGAGTAAGGAAACCCGGTGTGCAGGTCGTAAACCGGAATCAAAGTGAACTTTTTCGGCCCTGTTATATCGCCCCAAAACAAGAAGCGGTTAGGCCCATCGAAAGGCAAGCGCGCCCGCGCGTCCGGCTGAATCACAGCCTGCGGATAATTCCCGAAGAACAATGCGGGATCGTTGAGGTTTCCGAACGCCCTCGAGCGCGTGTACGACCCGTTCAGCGTGAAGCGCTCCGAGGCGTACCGTGCAGCTACCTGGTACTCCCGATAGAACTCCCGCCCCCCATTCGATAAGCCCAGAATTCCTGTATTGCCGCTGGATACAGGCGAAACCGCGAAGTCTTTCGTTGTGTTGCGCTGCTCGTATTGGAACTTGACTGCGAGCCGCTCCATTACCTGCCGCTCGATTGCAGCATTCCATGCAATGCTCTCCGGATTGTGCAACTCACCGACAATGTGGTTCTGGTAGAAAGTCGAGCTCAAGAGCTGCACGTTTTCACCCAGCATCCACACCGTCCGCTCCGGGTAGCGCTCGAAAGCCGGGAGCATCAGCGGAACGCGATCGTAGAACCTTCCCACGCCGCCCTTGAGCTGGGTCTTACCGTCCTTCGTAAGCAGAAGAATGAACCCGGCACGGGGAGCCGCGTGTACCGAGCTAGTCACCGTGTCACTGTCAAGGCGCACGCCCAGATCCAGGCTGAGGCGATTCGAGGGGGTCCACTGATCGCCTGCGAACCAGGCGGTCTCAGTCTGACTGACACTGTAGGAGGTCGGCGCTGTAAATGTGATTCGCTCGACCGGCAACCCGGAGGCGCCGATCAACTCGACAGGAAGGTAGACCTGTTGTCCATCATAGGAGGAGTGATCAAGATTCGACCCGACCTTGAGCTGATGGCTGCCGAGAAACTGCCGCGGAGCGAATTGGTAGCTCTCCTGGCCTTCGATACGCCAGGTGTTGCGCTTCTGTCGGTTGAAGTAGCCGCCTTTAGTAGTGTCAATCAACAGCTGATAGGGCTCGTTACTTTGCGCCGTTACATCTGCGTCGTAAGTCTTGTAACTCAGCTGCGAAATAAGCGCGCTGTCCCCTCCGATCGCATAGCGGTGTTGTCCGTAAATCTCATAACCACGCTGGTGAAGGTCTGCCGTGGCCGGCTGCGGCGTGAAGGTATTCAAACCCATGTACTGCAGCTTCTGTGGATATACAGCCAGCGACATCGTTGCGGTTTGCTTCGGATTGATCTTCAGGTCGCCCTGGGTGTAGGTGTCGACGCTCTCGACAGCCGTATCCCTCTGGAGCGGCGGCAGGCT
>JBAVYX010000130.1:0-4957 GCA_049588475.1 Silvibacterium sp.
TTACTTTGATCAACTCAATCACGAAAAACTCACGCGCTATTTCGTTAAACGGCTAACCCGGCTTGGCCACAGGGTCACCATCGAACCCTGTTCGGCTGCGGCCTAATATCTGTTTCAGGAGAGCTAATTCTTAAGTGTCCACCAAGAAAATAGGTGGACACTTAAGGCCTACTAGGGCGGTGTCTACTTGAGCTGAATTGCCGGTCGAGCGAAATTCGAACTGAAACACTATCCCGGTTTCACTTGTTTGCGGATTCATAAAATCCCCGTGGATTGTTTCTGCAGTAGTGTTCCCCGTCGAGATTGCGAACGATGCATGATAACGTCCTTTATCGCAACCTATCCAGCATCGCGCGTCATGTCCCAGAAGCGGACTTCTGGGCGGAATAATTTCCGGATAGGGCATCCCGACCGGAACCGGTGCCGACGTGTTGCGCATAATATGATTGCATCGGCAGAGGCGATTCGATGTATAATGCCGCTCTCCGGGAACGTGGGAATTCCGGTGCTGGAAATGAAGTCTCCGGGGAGATGCACCCAAAGCAACTTCCCGCCACATCGCGCAACCGGTTTGTGTGTTCCCTGCGGGAGAAGGAGGATTAACTCATGGCACAAAGCGAATCCGGGCAGAAAACCCTCGAAATGAGGGTTGCTGAACTCGAAGATAAATTGTCTCAGTTACAAGGCGGTGGAGCCGGTGCGCAAGGCGCTGTGGTTAGCGCGGGCTGCATCGTCTGCTACCAATGCTACTATTGTTATTACTGCAGCAGGTGTTGGACAGAATGCACTGGATGTGGAGGACCATGTCAAGTGTTTCAACAGAGCCAGCCCGGACCTTTAGGTGGGTTCGGAAGATTTGGAATGTAGCGCGTTGCTGTTCATTACGCGTTGTCGGCAGTCTGTAACTCGCGCGCTGGCCCTTCCGCGGGCGCGCGAATTACCCTGAACACTAAAATGCTTAACAAGCTACATGTTCACTAAGCCTAGGATACCCAGCCACTATTATGTTTGGTGCGAACCGCCGGATAGCTCAGGTGAAGAGTCCCTTCACATCGTCTCTCACCGCCGCGCCATCAAGCTCAAGGGCCGTGCCTTCGCGGAGTTCGAGCGCCTTGTCATTCCTTTGCTGGACGGTCGGCACACATCAGAAGAGATCGGTAGCAAGGTCCACGATGTCTTTGCTCTTAGCGATCTGGAAACCGCGTTTGAACTGCTCGCAGATCAAAACGTTCTCCAAGAGGGTGATGCCGAATCCCCGACCGTGGATGAACTTCCGCAATTTGCTCCACAGCTTAATTTCTTTCATGAACTCGGATGCAATTCCGCCGAGGCGCAGCAGCGGCTAAACAACGCTTCGGTCACTATCTTCGGAATGAGCGGCGCCGGACCGGCACTTGCCGAGTCTCTCGCCAACAGCGGGATTGGCTGTATTCGCTGCGTAGACGCTCTGCCCGTCGCACCAACAGATCTATACCTATCCTCCGGTTTCAGCACGTCCGACTTGGGATCTCCCCGCGCGATAGCCATTCAACGCCATTTTGCGCCACGATTTCCCCAATCCAGGTTCGAAACTGTGACAACCGATCTGTCGTCTGACGAGGGAGTCTCCTCTGCTGCGGAGCGATCGGACTATATTGCTTCGTGTCTCGACGCCGGCCAGTCCTCATTGCTTTATAAATTGAATCGCGTCTGTCTGCAAACAGGCATTCGCTGGACATCCTGCGCACTGAAGGGAACCGAGATCATCATCGGCCCGACTGTGTATCCGCGCTTCACACCTTGTTACCTGTGCTACAAGATGCGCGTTGTTGCCTGCGCCGGCAATCCGGAGGACGCCTTTGCCTTCGAGAAGCTGTTGGATCAACGAAAACACGACGACAGTTCCCGCTGCGAGAATCTCGCGATCGGCGCCAGCCTTGCGGCAAACTTCCTGGCGCTCGAAATTGTCCGCGATCTCATCGGGCTGTCGCCAGTCATCACCGCTGGCAAGGTAATTATATTCAACTTACTCGATCTTACTTCCACGAAACACGTAGTGCTCCGTAAGCCGTGGTGCCCAGCTTGTTTTCCGCTGGGTACCACGGATGTTAACCGCTCTGCGGCTACTTGTGCGACGGAGCATCCATGACCTCGGCGGAGTTACAGAAAATCGTCGGGCCGCTTGCCGATCTCGTCAGCGAAAGGACCGGAATCATCCGTAACGTCACTCGCATCCAGCGAGGTGCGGAGGAACCTTCCCCGCCCTTCATTTATCAGGCGGAGTTGTCGCACTTCGATTTTCGCGCGGCTACGCCGCTGGACCGCGGCTCAGCAGGCAAGGGCGTAACGAAAGAGGATGCAATCCGGGGGGCGATCGGCGAAGCAATTGAACGCTATTGCGCTTCGCAAGTCGACCCCGCTCTGCCGTTCACCTCTTCGTGGGTTAACCTTTCTACTCAAGCCGTCCCGCCGTCGGATTTCGGTCTGTTTTCTTCCGCTCAATACGAACGCGGCCGACTTCCGTACCACTCCTGGGTTCCGAACGATGAGCTCACTTGGGTTCCAGCTCGCGAACTTCCGTCCAACCGGGTGTGGTTCGTGCCCGCGAGCCTCATCTACCTCCAGTTCCCCAATAGCCGCCGCGAAGACACACTGGCGGGAACGAATTCCAACGGCCTCGCTGCTGGCCCCGATCTCGATTTCGCGATTTTACACGCGTTTTATGAATGCATCGAGCGCGATGCATTCCTTATCACCTGGATGGCGCGTCTTCCCGCGCCCGAGGTCCACTTTACAGGCGCGCATGCGCTGGCAACGACTATTCATGACCACTACGTGCGCTATGGCGTAGAGCTTCGCGTCTTCCGCATGTGTACCGACATTGCCGCGCACGTCATGTTAGCCGTCGCGCTAGATCGAACCGGCTCCGGACCTGCGGCCATCGTCGGCCTGGGATGTGACGCTTCCCCTTGCCGAGCCTTGCTCAAAGCGCTGTTCGAGATCTGTCAGGCGCACTCGGGCGAAACGCGCCGGTATCGTGAAGAGCCCCCGCACGAGCGCCTGAAAAGGCCGGAGGATGTTCGCACCCTTCTGGACCACAGCGCCTGGTTCACCATATGCGAGCATCTCGACGGGCTTTCGTTCCTGTTCGAAAATGGCCGGTCGGAGCAACTCGCCGATCTCCCAGATTACCGCGCAGGCGATCTTCGACAGGACCTTCAGAACTGTGTCGCTTCGCTAATGCAGGCCGGATGCACGCCACTGTATGTCGATCTCACAACTCCTGATATCAGGGACTATGGACTAAGCGTCGTGCGAGGCATTGTGACCGGCCTCCAGCCAATACATTTTGGCTGGGGCGAAGAACGGCTCGGAGGTAGACGGCTGTTCGAATTGCCCCAAAAGCTCGGCTTTGCCAAAGAGACTTTGAGTGACATGGAACTGAACCCGTATCCACATCCTCTTGCGTGAGAAACTGACGTGCTGCCCTTTGATGACGAGACCACTCTTTCCATGCTCTTCCACCTCAACTCGGAGCCTTGGGCTAACATGGAGGCGTATCAGAACGCCGTCTACGAGGTAGAGTATAAAAATGTTTCGGCCATGTCACCCGAGTTACTTCTTCCCCAGCCGCCTGACACACCATTGACCAGCCTCGCCAGCAAGCGCGCCTCTTGTCGAGCATTCGCGCCCAAAACTCTCCCGCTTCAACTCTTGAGCGCCATTCTGTGGGGCAGCTATGGAATCTCGCGGACCGAGCGGATACTGCCAGCTAACTTGCTTGCTCTGTTACGACCGGTTCCCTCTGCCGGCGGACTATTTCCGCTCGAAATCTACTTCTTGGCTCAGCGAGTCGAAGAACTTCCCGACGGGCTACACCATTACAACGTCCGCCACCATTCGCTCGAAACTGTTCAGTCCGCGCCGCTTTTCGAACGATTTCGGCATGCGCTCCTCATGTACAATGCCGTCAAAGACGCGAACGTGATTATGTTCCTTGCGGCCGTGTTTCAAAGAACCCAGAAGAAATATGGGCCGCGCGGTTACCGGTATATCTTCCTCGAAGCGGGCCACATCGTGCAAAATGTCTGCTTGCTTGCGGCGGAGGCGAATCTGAGCACTCTCTGTATGGGCGGTTATTCCGATGGAGAAGTGAACCTCCTGCTCGGTTTGAGCCCTCGCGACGAGGGCGTGGTCTATTCAGTCGCTGTCGGCTGGCCCCTTCAGGGGTAGGCGATTTCACATGTCCGACTGTTGGCATTTCGTTCTTCTTGTTTTTGCGACATCCAGATTGCAGTCGGATATCCGGAAGCCCGTCCGTCCAACCGGCAATTCTCACCGGATGGAGCAGCGATCGCATTCGTGGATTCTTCTCAGTTTCCTGCCCGACTATTTCGCTACGTTCCGTCGGGTCAAGCATGACGAGGTCAAGCTGTCGGGCCTGGCCCTTGGGGACGGGTGGCAGAAGGACGGTAGTGTTGCAAGATTTAAAATCAGACAAGTTTGCTGCCGAGCGTCTGTCGTGCGATATTAGCCTGCCCAGTCAAATAGGCTGTCGATGAACTGAATCTGTCGAAGAAGATCATCTCCTGCCACCCATCGAGCTTGCCCCTTCCGGATCATATGAATTGCTTCGTAACCTTGAATCGTTCGCCGAGCCGCCTGGAATTCTCGGAAGCCCTGTTTGGCATTCACACGACGTTTGATGGCTCGATGATCCTGTTCGAGAATGTTATTCAAGTACTGCACAGGTCGGTGTCGACAGCGGGTGCGTAGCGTCCCTTCCTTTTTAATGTCGGGGATCGCGGAGCTGTAAATCGGCGCCAAGTCAGTGTTGATCACTCGAGGTTGAGGATGGGATCAATCGCCGAGCGCCTTGCGAAAGAGCCGCTTGGCAGCATCGGCGTCACGGAACGCTGACAGCAAGAAATCGATGGTGTCACCCGCGGAATCGATGGCCCGGTACAAGTAGCACCAG
>JBAVYX010000131.1:0-16649 GCA_049588475.1 Silvibacterium sp.
CGGTAGGTCATGGAGCTGTCCGCTACTTCGAGCAGGCATTCCAGCAAAGGCCAATCTTCCTCGGCGAGCGGCGTGGTGATCTCGCGTAGTTGCCTGGTCAGATAGACCGCGCGCTCCAGACGCCGGCCAATGCTCAGGAACAGCCAGCCTAATCCACGGTTGATGTTTTCCCGCTCCATGCCGGAAAAGGCGGAGAGCAGTTCCAGGCACGCGGTCAGCATCGTCGGATATTCGAGAAACTCCGTGCCACGCTCGATCCGAACTGAGTTCCGCAGCTGACCAATGAGAAACATCATGTCGGCCGACAGGCGCTCCCGAACATGGCCGCCAACCCGAGATACTTCTTCCAGGGTGCAGATCAGGCTGTCCGGACGCTTGGTATCGATCAACATCGAGACCATTTCCTGTTCGAGGTCGCCCGAAGTGGGCCGCCTGTCTTTCGCCTTCGGCAGCTTGCTGTGTCGCGACTCCATACAACTGTGCAGCCGGATGAGACACGTAAGCTCCGCCTCTTCGGCCCGCCGTACGCGAGGGATCATCGCGCGTAAGATGCGAGCGATGTTTTCCGCCCGCTCGGCATATCGTCCCAGCCAGAAAACATTGTCGGCTACGCTGCTGGGCACAACCCGCGAGACGCGTCGCAACTCCACCGGCTCATTGCGCGGACGCAGCATGCTGAACGTATCTATGGGGCCGTCCCACAGCACCCATGCGTCCTTGCTATGGCCGCCTCGCTGCATCGAAACGACCGACCCTTCCGCTTCGGCAACACGCACCAGTCCTCCCGGAATCGCGATCCACCCGTTGCCGGTATTGAGCACATACGTGCGCAGCACCACGCTGCGTGAGTTCAGGCATCCGTCGTCCCACACCGGCGCCGTGGACAAGGCGATCTGCTCCTGCGCCACATACTCATGCGGACGGGCTCGCAATTGCTCGGCAAACTTGCCCTTTTCGGTTTGCGGCAATTCGGCCCCAAAAACCGGCTCCATGCCGCGTGATGGAAATGCCGGCTTCACCACCACTGAGTCGAGATGGTCGAGCACCCAGTCGAGCGCGTACGTTTGCCCGCACCACCAGGTTGCTACGGAAGGAAGTTTCAGCTTTTCGCCAAGCAGGTGCGTGGAGAGGCCTGGAAGAAAGGGCATGATCGCGGCCGTCTCAATCAAGCCGCTTCCCAGTGCGTTGGCAACCTTGACGTTTCCGGCGACGATGGCGTCAACCAAGCCGGGCACGCCTAAGAGCGATTCGCCCCGCAGTTCGAGAGGATCGCAAAAGCTATCGTCCACGCGCCGTAGAATCACGTCGACCCTCTCCAGCCCGTCGACCGTTTTCAGATATACGCGGCGGTCGCGCACCGTCAGGTCGGCTCCCTCGACCAAGGTGAATCCAAGGTATTTCGCGATATACGAGTGCTCGAAGTAGGTTTCGTTGTACGGTCCAGGGGTCAGAAGCACGATTCGCGGATTGTCGCACTGTGCGACGCTGATGAGCGCCTCACGCTGTGCCCGAAAAAATGGCGCTAGGCGCAATACGTTCGAGGTACGGAAGAGATCAGGTAAAACATCGGAGACGATGGTGCGGTTCTCCAGTGCATAGCCGCTGCCTGAAGGCGCCTGCGTGCGATCCGCCAGCACCCACCACTGGCCATCCCGTGAACGAGCAAGATCGATGGCCAGCATGTGCAGGTAACTGTGCGCGGGGACAGCCACACCCACCAGTGGCCGAAGGAATGCCGGGTTGGCATAGAGAAGCGCGGCGGGAAAGCGGCCCTGGGTTAGCAACTCCTGAGGTCCGTATAGATCCTCGAGGAGCAGGCTCAGCAGCTGGGCGCGTTGAATGATGCCGGCTTCGATATAGCGCCACTCACCCGCCGCAATCAGCAGCGGCACGATATCGATCCTCCAGGACCGATTGGCCCCGAGCGGGTCGCTGTAAATGTTGTAGGTGATCCCGTTCTCGCGAATGCGGCGCTCGGCACGTTCACAGCGTCGCTCCAGCTCCTCCGGGCCGATTGCCTGGAGCGACTCCATCAGGTGAGTCCAGTGCGGCCGCGGCGTCACCCCATCGGCCGACATTTCATCATAGGCAGCGCCGAAGCGTAACGGAGTCTGATGCAGATCCATTGTCATAGGACAAGCCCCGGCAACCGCAGATCCAGAGTAATAGGCGAGATCGGGTTAGTCTCTTCCTCCGGCGCCTCCATCGGGACGGACGGAGCCTTCGACTGCTGAAAGCGCTCCCGCCGGCGGCCTTCGGCCTCTGTTGCATTGGCTGGCCGGGCGGTGTCTATGCGACCGTCGGGTGGCCGCGTATGGTAAGTACATCGGCCAATCGAACGCTCTTTCCAGCGATCGATGATGTCGAAGACCAGCGGTGTGTGTACCGGGATGGTAGGATGTAGCGCAGCGGACAGCCGCCGGGCGCGATACCGAACGCCTGCGACCGCCTCTCCAGGCTCACCGGTGGGATGAAGCGGAACTCTCCGCCGGTTGCAGGCAACCACATAGCGGGAAGCCGTCGTGACCCCTGCCACCTTCAGCTGGATCCGTTCGAGCGATGAGTCCACGCTGCGCACCGTCCGGCCGGAAGCAGTCTCTTCCGCGAGCACGTTCCATGGCTCGAGGGCGTGGCGCAGCTCGAGTTCAACTCCGTCTGCGACGATCGACCCGATCTTCGGAAAGCGAAACTCGAAGTGCGAAGCAAACCACTTGTCCTCGAAGTTGTACCCTGCAAGGCGAAGCTGGTCGAGCACTTCAGAAAAGTCACGCCTGACAAAATGCGGCAGCATGAATCGGTCATGGAGCGCTGTGCCCCAACGGACCAGGCTGCGTTCAAATGGTCGTTTCCAGAACATGCAGACCAGAGCGCGGACGAGCAGCATCTCTATCAGTCCCATTCTGACATGCGGAGCCATTTCGAAGGCGCGCAATTCAAGCACTCCAAGACGCAGCCCGAGACCCTCTGGCGGATAAAGCTTGTCGATGCAGAACTCGGCGCGATGCGAGTTTCCTGTGACGTCGACGAGCAGGTTGCGGAACAATCCATCCACAATGAATGGAGGGCAGTCACTGACAGGCAACTGGCTGAATGCAATCTCCAACTCATACAAGGCATCCATGCGCGCCTCGTCCACGCGCGGATACTGGCTCGTCGGACCTACATACATGCCGGAAAATAAATAGGACAACGACGGATGGTTTTGCCAGAACGTCACCATGCTGCGCAGCAGATCAGGGCGGCGCAGAACGGGACTGTCCAAGACAGTTGCTCCACCAATCGCAATATGGCTGCCCCCGCCAGTAGCGATATGGCTGCCGTCGTAGGCAAATTTCTCAGCGGTCAACCGGTTACGTTGCGCTTCCTCGAAAAGCACCGTGTTGATCTCTTCGAGTTCGTCCCAATTGCTCGCCGGCGGAAGGTTAACTTCAAGAACGCCGGGATCGGGAGTGACGCTGAACGAGCGCAGCCGTGGATCGGACGGCGGAGCGTAGCCCTCCAGCCATACCGGCTTGTGCAGATACTCGCACGTATCCTCGACGGCGGCGAGCAGATCCAGATAGTCCGCGAGTCTGGACGCATACGGCAGAAACACATGCAGGCGGCCTTCCCTCGCCTGCACGCACAGCGATGGCCGAATCAGCTCAGTCGCCGTTTCCGCCGTGCTTGAGAGCGCGGGCAGCGGATCGGCCCCGGGTTTCTTCTCAAAGAGCTCCATGCGCCGCGCCGGTTGTGATGGGAGCCTGACCCGGTCTGTGAATGGCGCGGCCTCGTGCTCGTACTTGATCTCGTCCGGCGCCACCCAGGGCACCGCCTCCGTCGGTATGCGATAGCCGATGGGTGAGTCGCCAGGCATAAGCAGCAGACGCTCCGGGCGAGGAAACCACAACTGGCTCGACCAGCTCAACCGGTCGCCCGGCTGCCGACGGCGAATGGGCAAAATGTATCCAGCCGGCTCCTCCGATTCGGCGTTGTACGCAGGCATCACGTTTTCGACGCTCACCTGCAGGCGGTGAGTGAGAGCTTCCATGAACGCGAGCGCATCGGCCGCGCCGAAACTGTAGTCGTGATCTTCGCGGGCAATGAGATCGACATTCTCCCAAACAGGGACCCCGTCGGCGCGCCAGAAACAGCTCAGAGCCCAGCGCGGAAGCGGCTCGCCCGGATACCATTTGCCCTGTCCGTAGTGAAGCATCGCACCCGGCGCCATCCTCTTACTCAGGCATTGGATGAGAGCCAGACCGCGGGCTCGCTTCGTCGGTCCCAGGGCATCGAGGTTCCATTCCGAGCTTTCAGGCTCGTCGATGCCGACAAAGGTAGGCTCGCCGCCCATGGTCAGGCGTACATCCTGCACCTCCAGATCAGCGTCCAGGCTGTGCGCCACCTGTTCCACCCGTGTCCAATCCTCCTCGCTGAAGGGTCTGGACGGTCGCGGTGCGTCATTCAGGCGGCGGATGGACATGGAGTAGGCAAAGTCCACGTTGGATGGCTCGGTGGTGCCCTCGATGGGCGCAGCATTGGAGACGCTCGGGGTGCAGACGAGAGGGATGTGACCCTCGCCGGCAAACAGGCCCGAGGTCGGATCCATTCCGATCCAGCCTGCGCCCGGCAAGAAGGCCTCAGCCCAGGCATGGAAATCCGCGGAGTCAGTTTGAGGGCCGCTCCGATCTTCCGACGCCGTCTCCCCCCCCGCCATCTGTATCAGATATCCCGACACGAAGCGCGCCGCGATTCCCAAATGGCGAAGTATCTGCACCAGTAGCCATGCCGAGTCGCGGCACGACCCGCTGCGCTGTGCAAGAGTCTGCTCGCACGTCTGGATGCCAGGATCGAGCCGTGTCACATAGCCGATCTGATCTCGTATCGCTCGATTCAAGTCAACCAGAAAGCCGATCGTTCCGCGCTTTTCGCTGGAAATGTTTTCAAGAAAAGCCCGGAGTAGAGGACCCGCCGGCTCTACCGAGCGATAGGGTTCGAGATCCTTAACCAATTCTGGCGCATACGCGAACGGATACTCTTCGACTCCTGGCTCCAGAAAGAAATCGAATGGATTGAAGGGCGATAGCTCGGCCACCAG
This sequence comes from Silvibacterium sp., assembly GCA_049588475.1. Taxonomy (GTDB): domain Bacteria; phylum Acidobacteriota; class Terriglobia; order Terriglobales; family Acidobacteriaceae; genus Silvibacterium. Next base: position 5,078 of record JBAVYX010000131.1, read on the forward strand.
GTCCATCTCAACCACGAATTCGTTCGTCTTGCCCGAAAAGAAAACTCGCGCCAGATGATTGTGGTGCAGGTCGAGCTGCCAGCTGAGGAGGTGCTCGGCCGGAGTGATATTAAGCGAGTAGCTGAGGATCGGCGTTCGACCATGCGGGGCAGGACGGAGCCTTATGAGCTGCGGGCCAAGCGTAACCATCCTGTCGTACCGGTACTGTGTCCGGTGATTCAACGCAACCTGGATTGTCATCCATCCTCGTGCGCCCCGCGTTTGCCATTCCCGGCTCCTTCTCACTCGGCGTCACAAGCAAGCGAGGACTCCAAAAGGTTTCGCGGAAGCTCTGCTGTAAAGCTACCGTAACAAAGCCGCGAATGCTGCAATTTTTCTGGACGCGATTACAACGTCAGACAGGATGCAGAGAACCACATGTGGCACTTTCGCGATCTATGCAGCTCTATTGAGGGGCTGGAGATTGGTTTTGCTGTTGGCGCAGGGCGTCCTTGAATACACGCGATTCTTCTGCGGTGGGTTCGGGAACGGCGATCGTGACCCCATCCATGTCGCCGTCGACGTGCAGGGGTTTGGAGGCGGAGCCATAGAGGTGCAGCGCGTGGCCGTCATATTGCGGGGGAGATGAGCTGCTGCCCGGCTGTTGCGGTAACAGCTGGTAGTCAACATCGGCGGACATGGGGCTCATGAGCATGTACTCCCCTTCATAGATGAAGTTGAAGGTAAAGCCTGGGTCATCCTGGGAAAGATTCGCTGAACCTGCGAAGGATTTGTCATCGGTGTTGTACAAATCGACCTGGCCGCTGTTAATGACGTGGCCGTCATAGGCGGAAACGATGTTGCCGGTAATGGTGTGGAGTTTACTGAGCGGGATCCAGAGGTCCTCGCCGGTGCGTTCCTCACCCGGATAGACGGCAAACGAGGCCGCGTCTTTAAGGCGCAGGGTGCTACCGGAGTAGATCATCAGTTGATTGCCACCCGAGCCGTACGTGCTTGTGCCACCCGATGAGTACGTGATTATCCTCATCAGATTGAGAGTTACCCGGACCACGTATTTCCGTGCGGGCAGGCCGCTGATGCGATAGTTGCCGCGATCGTCAGTCTTGATCTGGGAGAATAGGGAGTGCTTAGACAGTTTGAATACATCCCATGTCTCCTTTCCGTCTCGATTCACCCTGGCGAGAACGTCTACGTCGAGATCGGCTGCGGGACTACCATCGTCATAAGAGATGTTGCCGCTGATGGCTGCACCGCGTTCCAAGGGAACGTCGATTGTGACGGACTGGTTGGATTGGACGGTGATTCGCGGGATGCTCTTGAGGACGAGCTCCTTTGCGGCCTGTTGTGACGGTCCGAGTGGCTGCCAGGCTCCGTACTGGCAGCGGCCCTCGGCAAGGGAGAGCGGGACGTACGGTGAGAGGTAGCCGGGATACGACGCGATGACATAATAGCTGCCGGCGGCCACGTGGCTGAAAGAGAAACCACCCTCGAAGCGCGTTTGGACGCCCACCGTGGCATCGCCTTCGGCTGCGCCGTGGTTATGATCTGGCGGCTTATCCGCCATGAGTGCGGCGACCGGCTGAAGGTAGACGGTGGCTTTTCGGGCGGGGCCTTTCGTGTCGTCGAGGAAGACGCGGCCGCTTACGGTGCCATAGGCTGGCTTCTCGGCGGCGGCATCCGAGTTTTTGTCAGTCGCAGGCTGCTGGGCGACGCCAGTGAGGGTGCAGAGGAGAACGACGACTGCCCATCGATGCTCAAACCGCATGGTCGTGTCCTCGCGGCGAGTATAGCGATGACTCGCGCGGATCGCCAGAGCTGATTTTCAGATGTTGAAGGTGTCGCAGCAAAACCTATTGAGCTCACTGGTAAACATCGACACCGCCGTTGTAGTTGGGTACGTAGATCTGACCTCCATCAATCACCGGAGGATCAAACTTGTTGAACAGGAATTGGACACCCCAGCGTTGCGAATCCCACAGAACCTTCAGCGATCCATCCGCAGCAAGGTGCACAGGGTCATAAACCAGCAGGCGGCCATTCACCACGCGGGCATTTGCGTCACCGTACGGGATGGTGCAGACGAGGATCGCTGAGTTAGGGTCAGATCCATTGCTAGATCCGGAACAGAATCCGCCGGGCATTCCCCCCGTAGGAGTACCTCGAACGTCAGCACTGGCATATTCGTGGCTTTGCGCGACGTAGGTTGGCGTTCCGGTCGGACTGATGGCCCACTTATGCAGTTGCGCATTCTCACCCCACACGAAGATGGTCCACGACTTGAGCACCGGATCGAAATACTGGACCGGCGTCATATGGAGATGCGCGGTGTCGCCCCAAGGAAAGAAGTTCAATGTGCGAGGATCGGTGGGGCAGGGATCGACCGGTCCCGGGCTCATTGTCAGCCACACCGGAGGTGCCGCGAGCTTTGCACAGTTCGTCTTCGGTTTGGCCAAGTCTGAGAGAGTAGTTCCGCCAAGGTTCGCCGTCTTTACGGGGTAGCCGATCCCGTCCTTTCCCGCGGCAATGCACACGCCTATAGGAAAGATGCAGGCAGGACCAGCCGATCCCCAATCTTCGTCTGACCAATTGCCGGTGGCCATCTGCGGAAAGACAAGAACCGTTGGAACCCCCTGATCGTTCACCTGCGCCACCAGCTTTGCGTCCTTCATGGACATGTTCATGCCGGCGCCAACCGGCCTCACAGCTTCGGAGGGAGCGCTGTCCCCGGCCAGCTTCACGTCCGTCATCCGCACCTGCCCAGTTCTGGCAAGGTCCGTCCATGGCGTCCAGTGGTCGACTACCTGCAAGCTGCCCGGCGTTCCTCCCGAAGGAGGCGTGTACTGTAGCTTGACGAACGATTCGCCCCACTGGCTCTTTCCGTCAAAGTCCCCATTGCCGGTGACCGCGTATAGATGGCCTTGCGCATCTGCCGCCGCGCCCTGCCCACCCATCCATATGCCGGCACCCTGGCCGGCGGTCATCGCCAGCATTGCGCTCAGCGTGTTGCTCGTCACATCGAAAGCGAAGCAGTAGCCGGAAGCACCCGCGCCGGTTTCGTTGACCGTCCCCGAGCAGCCGAGTACCGTTTTCACGCCTTTGACGTTGGTCTCGACAAGAGACGATCGCTGCTTGCGCATGGCCGCGTTGAAGTCTGGCGTTCCGCCCTGGATCAGCACCGGCGGAACCACCTGGCTTCCATCTGCGACATTAAGCACAAACATGAAGTAGCGAGCTGTTTGCGGATTCCCTGTCTGATCAGGCGAAACCCAGCATATCTGGTAGAGCCGCTGGAGGTCAGGGTCAATCACTCCGGTTGAGAGACATCCCCAATGATCGTTAATGACGTGGAAGTCGATTTTTCCAGACCCGGTTATCGGCATGCCCAGCGAAACCTGCCAGATGCCCGAGCCGTCATGCGCATCCACTCCACGTACGATGTTGGCCATCGACGGCAGCACCATCACATCGTGTGTGCCCAGCACAGTCTTTACGTTCGGCAGGACAAGGGGCTGCGCTTCCATACCGCGCGCATCACCGATCACCGGAATGATGGTGACCCGGCGAATTCCCTTCTGGTCAACCGACGCCTGCGTCAGCACCGTCTCGCCCGGATTCCAGCCGCTTCTTGAGTTATCCGCCGATCGGGTGAGCCATGGCACCATCGTCTGAGCCGTAAGGCTGACGGACGTTAGGCAGACAGCCGTTCCGATTGCTGCCCGAAGCACCATAGACTTCCACGAAACTTTCATCCTCTTACCCCCGAATAAGTGACAGCAAGCTCATAATCCAGTCCTGTCGCCGGCAGCCCGGCCCCTTCGACAGAGATCGTGTGCCAGCCTTCGGCCGCGGTCTTGCCGAACGACTCTTCCGGACCTGCCCCGATTGCCTCTGTCCCGATGCGCTGCGATGAGATGGTTTGCCCGTTGGGGGACGTGACCGTAGCCAGCAACGTAGCCGTCGCCGGAAGGTGAGCCGACAGCTTAAGCGATATCTTTGTGCCCTTCGCGCAGTAGATACGCTGCGGCAGCCGTTGCGAGGTATTGCTGGCGGGCATGACATCCAGATCAGCCGCTGCAAAGAAAGTCTGCTTCGTCGAACGTGGCGTCTGCGCGACAGGATGGTTTACTCCGCCCGGCGCAAAGCACAGATAGGATTCGCCGCTTGAAAAGGCATTCGAGGGAATCGTGAAAGTGGCATTTCCATTTCCATCGGTCCATATGTCCGGATGATGTCCGGTGTAATCGTGCAGCCAGCGGTTCGGCCCAAATGGTGTCGAACAAGTGATAGTGCGCGGTGCGAGAACGTTGAAGTTCAGCGCCGTCAACAAGCCGCCGCTCCGGCCTACGGCGCCGCCATTGCCGTCGCGTGATGCCACATGGACATCGCGATCGACCCACCGCACCTCGTAAGCGCCAAAGGCAAAGGTGCGACTGATCCAGCACAGGTTGTCGATCAATGGCTTCAGACCGTAAGCGCCAGGCCATACTGCGCTTGAGAAATAGTCTTTCCCGTAAACCAGCGACAGGCGCAAAGGCAGTGACAGGAGGTAAGCATAAGCCAAGCCTTTGTTAAAGATCACCTGCTGTCCGGGGCTTGTGTCGGTGTCCGGGTTATCGACGAAACCTACAGAGAGCCCGGAGTTCCACTGCCAGTATCCCGTATCAAGCTGCGTCGCATCGAACCCGTTACACGCTGCCTGAAGGCCAAAGTGCAGAGTGAAGTCCTCTACCGCCGAGCGTCCATTCATCGGTGAAGAGGTGGCCCACCAGTTAAGATTCGCCGGATTCCCATCGAAGTATTCGCTGTAGAAAGCGGCATTCGGTAGAGCGTCCATAATCCGCCGAACGGATGGCGTATAGGTTCCCTTGGTGTCATCGAAGCGGAACCCCGTCGCTGCAGTGCGTGCGTGCGCCCATACCAGGTAGTCCTTTGCGTCATTCTCTGTAACATGTGCGGGATTACAGTGCTGGTAGCTCAGTTCACGGCCAAAGGGGAAATCGTCAGCCGGCACCGGTACATCATCCTCGCGGCAGAAGGGTGGAATAGGGTCATTCTCCTTCAAGCCGCCACGGAACCAGCCCGGCGTCGTTTGACCGCGTCCATTCATCGTCTTGCCGTCCGCGCCGGGATAGCGGAAGACGCCGGGTCCGCCATTTTCCCCGATCATTTGATGAAGCACGAGATCGCCGTAGGTTTGACAGCCGTTCGCATTCAGCGCTGCGATCGCCGCCATCAGGCTCTCGAGCGAGCCATAGCGGGTTCCGTTGAGATTGCGCCGCTGAAAGATACCATAACCGTCGCAACCCGACCCCGTGCCCCCCTGCGCCAGCGACCATGGAGGCAGTTGAACAAAGTCGAAGAACGAGCCAATTGCGCCTGCCTCGGCTCGCAGGAAATCCCACAACCAAGGCTTACCTGGATCGGTGGGCGGTGCCGGCACGGTAACTCTTTCACCTGCGGCATTCAGGAATCTTCCCCAAGAAATCAGACAAACTGCCATGTAACGCCCCCTAGTTATCTATTGACAGCTGATTGGTTTGGAGTTAACTCCATCCCCGGGACAAGCGGTAATGCCTTTCTCTGATTCTTATGTATCTCTATCCCATCTGCCCGATCTTATCTTCGATTGGATTGCTAGTGTAACCCAGTTACCGGTCAAGGTCAGTAAAGATAGAACGGATTGGCATATCCGGAGGCTGGAACCCGCTCGCACCATTTGGACTCGGCCAACTCTACTCACGTGTAGAAAGAGCGATGTCAAATCGTCAATGAAGTGTAAGCCGCCTTTCGAGCGCAACTGCTCGAGCCACCGCGTACCCAGACCCCGATCCTCGGTCAGCAGACTGGCGGGCACCTCCTTGAACCAATGTTGGGTTGGACATTTAAAGCGAATGGTCCCGTTTGACATTTGGAGCCGTCCTGATTGGTATGTGTGACCTTGTAGTGGAACCTCCCGGGATTTTTGGGAACAAGCCATAAAGGTTGGTCATCTCCCCCGCTGAATGTGGCATTTTTCGCGTCATCGAACGGGTTGGATTTTCCAAATTTCAGTTGGAATTCGGGGTAGCTTGGCGTGTTCCAATTCCAATGAATCGGAGTCCCAACTCTTGCCATGTTGAGCGGTAGGCTGTCGGGATTGGGCACATTGATAACTGTTATACCTGACTTGGTCGGCGTGTCTGACTTGGTCTTCGGTGTCATATAGCCTTCTTTCTCTTTCTCTCTCGAAAGTTAGTTGTTTATCTCGGGCCGGCTGTTTAGGAATTCGGGGGACCCAGAGTTTTCGGCGTAAAACACTCATTCCATCTCTAAGCCGTCACGAACTGTCCATCTTCCCTCCTTTACGAGCTTGACTTTATGTATTCTTCGCGTCACTTCACCCGTTTTGGTCTTCGGTAAGTGGCTCACCTCTGCACTGCCGGACCTTGACTCGACCATTTGCCGGTAGCGCGGATCCTTGCGAAGCCCCTGCATGTCAGGGATGACCACAATCTGAATATCGCTCGCTCCCTTTTCAAAGCACGCCTTAAGCGTTGCGAGTGCTTCGTCGCGATTGCCCACGAGTTCCAGAATCCTTACCTTGTAAATTTGCGATTCCATGTCGCCTGCGCCCAGCAACTCAGCCCTTTGAACCAGCGCGAAGGCGTCCTTAGGGGTGCCCGATTTTACGTGATACAGGGCCAGCAGCATCCAGCTCGGACCGTCTGTCGCATCGATTTGAAGATGCCGCTCCGCTGCTCTTGCTGCTTGCATATAAGCGTTCTTGGCTTCACTCTGCCGGTTTCGCATGGAAGTGTAGCAATCGCCGAGCTCCAGCCAGCACTCGTCGTCACCAGGATTGACCTGCACGGCCTTCTGAGCATAGGTAAGGGCATCTTCATATTTACCCTGGCATCGCAGCGCAAGAGACAAGAACAAGAGTGTGGCGAAGAAGTCGGGAGCCAAGGCTAAGCTTTTTTTTAGGGTTTCAGTGGCGGCAACGAATTCGCCCGTATGCAGGTATTCCACACCTAGGTTACTTAGGGGCAGAGCACTCCCCGGTGCGGCAGCACTCGCGTCCCGGAAGGCTTGCACCGCATCCTGAAATCTCCCCTGACTTTCATACAGATTTCCAAGGTCGATATAAGTAAACCAGTAATTCGGCCTCTCATTCAAAACACGCTGGTACGCCTTCTCAGCATCGGACCAGCGCTCCAGCGTTTGATAGATCTCCGCCTGCCGTAAAAGTGCTATTGGGTTGGATGGGTCGTACTTAAGAGCCTTCGCGATCTCGTCCAGCGCACCCTGTTTATTTCCGGACTGCTCCAATATCAGCGCGAGAGCGAGATGGCCCTCCACAAGAGTGGGGTCGAGAGCCAGCGCGCGCGCGGAATTTCTGCGAGCAAGATCGAGGAAGCTCGGATCCCGGCGTTTACCATAAAAGTGGATATATGCCATCGCCAGCTCCGCATGCGCGATCGCATACTGCGGGTCCAGCTCAACAGCTTCCTTGTACTTCTCGATTGCTTCATCAAGACCCGTATAGTTGGGCTGCTTCATCAGCGTCTCGGCTTGTTGGAAGGCCGTAAACGAAGCAATCGACTGCGTCCCCGGCTCGGTTCGTCCGCTGCTCTTGAGATAGTGGCTCAGATTCAGCAGCGCCGCCGCTTCCTTCACCGCTTTGTCGGGCAGCGAAGTAATATCCGCCAGCGCGCACTTGATCTCCCGTTTCCGGATCGTCCGATTCGTAAACGGATCAAGCAATCGCAGGACCAGCTCGAAATACTTGACTCCCGGAAAGCCAGAGGCAGCCAGCGCCAGGTTCGCTCCCAGCGGATCGCAGACTTCCTTCAACTGTGACGCTTTCGCCAGGTCTTCATTCAAATCCTCGGGCGAGATCACAAAGAGGTTTCGGTCAAACGCCTCCAGACGCGCGAGTTCACTCTTTATTGCAGTCAGGGCCCCGGTCAGCATGGGCATCACGTGGCTGTCGGATGTCTTTGGCCAGTTCAGCAGAGCGACGAAACGCTTTGGGGGGATCGGATGCGTCAAATCGTACAATTCATCTCGTTCCATCCAGACGCCGCCGGACAGCGTAAAAGCAGTGGCAGCAGCCGCAACCGCAAATTGGCGTCGGGTCCACAGTCTTCTTTGCCGTTTCTTCAGATCGAGGAATTCCAGCGCACGCTCAAAAGCCTCGCATCGCCGCTCCGGATTGCGATCGAGGCATCCCCGCACCAGGTCGGCGCAATACGAAGGCACGCCTGATGCATTCAATCGCGAGCTGACGATGACCGAGGACCCGTCCTCTGGCGCGGCCGGTTTTTGGCCTGTGAAGATTACGTGCAGCACGACACCAAAGGCGAAGAGATCGCTGGCTTGCGAGGGCGGTTGTCCAAGAAACAATTCCGGAGCGATGTAGCCGGGGGTTCCGGCCACTACTTCTTTACCCTGAATCGTTGGCTCAGCCTCGAACGCGCGAGCCAGCCCAAAATCGGTGATCCACAGCCGCACGCCCGGACCGCTTCCGTCGAGCATGATGTTGTTCGGCTTGATATCCCGATGCACGACGCCAGCGCCATGGATGGCTAACAGCCCGGCGGCCATCTGCTTACAAATAGCCAATCCTTCCTCAACCGATATCGATACAGGCCCGCGTAAACGCGCAGCCAGAGTTTCACCCGGCAGGAGCTTCATGGTTAAGAACAGGAAGCTGGGTTGCGGCTCTTCGCAATGAAAGATGTCATGAATAGGGCATAGATTTGGATGGGTAACTTCGCGGGCAAGCAATACTTCCCGCATGAAACCTTGCTGCAGAGCAGGATCGTCGGCCATGTGAGGAAGAATCGTCTTCAGGGCTATGTGAACGCCTTGCAGAAATGGATCCGCTGCCTCATAGACTTCGCCCATGCCGCCTTTTGCGATGAAGCGGACAATCACGAAGCGCCCATTCAGGATTTGGCCGGGCGTAAGCCGCCCTGCAAGCGCAGGAGCCGGAGGAATTTCATTGTTGTCAATGGTCCGAGTCGCTCCCGCGAGAAAATCAAGCGGTGGATGCTCGAGAAAGCTGCCAGCGCGTGCATGCCTGGCCAGCATCTCTTCGACCATGCCTCGCAGTGCTGCGTCTTTGCCGCACCTCTCGTCGAGCACAGCATCCCGCTCGGCTGGATTCACATCCAGCGCGGCCAGGAAAATCTGCTCCGCCAACTCTCGCCGAGGATCCATGTTCGTCAATCCCGCAAAGCCGTTGACTAGGGAGAGCCCACTTGGTGACTCCGCGCATATGGATGCCGGCAGATTCGCCGGCATACCCGAGCTCTTCCCGGAGTCGGGCACAGCAAGCATCAGGCCGACCCAGGTCCCGGCACCGGAGGGGGATTCCGGATGATGGTGGCCTGGAGAGACGCAACTGAGTCGCTCCCTCCATCGCCTGCTGGGATTGTGACTGAGCTTATACCAATCGTTACGGGGCAGCAGCACCTATTTTCCTCCCGCCAACCTGCTTGTCTCAATTCCTTAATGCGTAAGGAAACAAGAAAAGGTGCCAGCCGGCTGGAAGAATTCGGCCTGCTTGCTACCGGCGTGGTGTCTAAAGTTCGAGTTGCAACCAGCGGTTATAAGGCCTAGCCTAGCAACCATCGAAGACCCCGAACCACCCGGCTGTTAGTTCTACCTATAGGTGTGAACCAACGACGATGTGTACAGCTGACGGAGAAGTCACCCTTCTATTAAGGGCAATGAAGAACGGAGACGAGTCAGCAGCCGAGAAGCTGCTGCCCCTCGTCTACAACGAGCTTCACCGGCTGGCCAGGTTGTACATGCGGCGGGAGCGGCGGCCGGACCATACCCTGCAGCCGACAGCTTTAATCAACGAGGCATACCTGCGTCTGGCCAAAGACGACATCGATTGGCAGAACCACGAGCATTTCATTGCCGTAGCCGCCACGGTGATGCGCCATGTGCTTGTCGATCACGCGCGAGAGCACGATGCCAAAATGAGGGGCGGTGGTCTTGAACGCGTTGAACTTGACGAAGGACTGGCCATCTCTAAAGAGCGCTCGAAAGAAGTGATTGCTGTGCATGACGCCCTCAACAGCCTTGAGACGGTCAATCCGAGACGCGCTAAGATTGTCGAACTTCGCTACTTTGCCGGATTCTCCGTCGACGCCGTTGCCGACGCTATGAACATGTCGCCGCGATCCGTAAAACGCGAATGGGCAGCGGCGAAAGTTTGGCTGCTCGAAGAGTTTGAAAGGTCTCCTCGGGACAGCTCACACGAGAAGGAAGGCCCTGGGTAGGCACTTGCACTTTCTCACTCGACACGGCCCCACCACATTTGAAAAGCTTCGCCTCTGCGTTCGGGGGCACACTGCCTCCAACATTCCCCGCAATTCACAAAATTGTGAGTTGACAGTTCCGTATCGGCGGAGGAGACTGTTGCGGCTGTCTCAATATCACCCTTTCCCGCCTGCTGATTCGGCCTGTCACGCGAGTGTCGCTGCTGATGTTCTGTAGGCTCCAGGCCCGGTTTCTTGAAATAGTAGTTGCCATCCCTTTGGGAGTCGCATTCCCCAGCGCGAATTGCCGCTTCTTTCGGAAGCCCCGATTCGAGCCCAGATTCGAATCCGGATTTGCCAGCAACCGCGGAGATCCCTATGTCCACGCCGCCCCGTATCAATGCCGACGCACTCGCAACCGAACTCGCCAAGCTACCCGCCCTGTCCCCTTCCGCGCCGGCCGAACTGGACCCTCTGCGCATAGCCTTGGCGCGCGCCGTCGCCTCGGGCCAGGATGCCGACCAGCTCGCCCGGGACCTCAGCACCCCCGCCGGTTGGCAGTCCATCGACTTCTCGAAGCCGCCCATCCTCACAAAGGCCGGTGCCCCGCCAACCCAACAACCCACACCTGTCGCGGCTGAGGTCGCGATTGCGCAGCCACTGGCTGCCGCAGCGCCTCCCGAGTGGATCTCCACCATCGTTCCCATTGCGCTCAAGAAAAATATCTCCAGCCGCGTCGTCGTTCTCGACCATGAGCCTACGGCGCTCGGCGGACTCGAGCTGCCCGCCTGGGCCCGTGCGCTGAGCCCGGCGGCAGCTTATGGTCCCATCAACGTCACCAGCGCCCAGCTCCAGATCACGACAACAAAGTGGATTGTGATCTTTCACTTCATCGAGACCGTGCAGTTCGTTCGTGGTTCCATGGCGCTCTGTGTGCTCCCGATCTCAAGTTCCGTTTCCGGATCGGCCACTGACGCCACGATCTCATCCGGCTCCGCCTGGCTCGCCGCCCAGCCCTTCGTCTCTTCCGCCCCCTCGGACGGATACGCCGGCATCGCCATCCAGTCGGGCGAGATCCACTGCGATCAGCCTCTCACCTTTGGATCGACCACCGTCACCGTTCCCGCCACAGCAACCCTCAGCCTCAGCCTCGTACCTTCCGCTTCGCCGGTCGGACCCGCCGGATTCCCAACCAACGTCACCGCGCCCACCAAAATGGACGCTACCTTTCCCCCTTCCGGATTGGCATCCATCACTGCGGGTCATTGCTCTGCTGTCTTGTACAGCGAACCGGTCGAGTGCGCGCAGTCCCACCT
>JBAVYX010000132.1:0-4237 GCA_049588475.1 Silvibacterium sp.
ATACAAAAGGGCCCATTCGCGCGGCCAAGGCAGGAGCCATTATTCTCCGATCCCACCCAGGACCGCAACAAAGGGATGAATTCTCGCTGTCATCGTCTTCAACAGTGGGTTCGGAGTGCCGGCGGCAGTATTGGTTCCGAGGTGGCCTACAAGCTTGCCAGCAGGGTGTCAGAGCGGCATGAATACGCCGTTTGATTAAGGTTGAGGTTCGATCTCGCCCGGCCCGTCACGCTTGTCGAACCACGGTTGCAGCGGGCCGCACGGACGTCTCAAGGTTATTCCGTCCCTTACCGGGCTGTGATCTGAATCTAGGTGCTTTCCTTGCCCAAGTCGCTGGTCGTTCCCGCAGTACCCGGATGTTTTTCATCCCACTGCTCTCGCATCTTGGTGCTCCGGCGCGGCGGCTTCGAGTGACGCGATCCTGTTGGCATATAGGGCGATGCCGGGCATCCCGCTTAGTCCGTGGGCAAAGATGCTAAGCAGCACGGTTACCATCACCGCAAAACGGATCGTGCGCTCGCCCGGGAAATGCATCTCTTGCTCCAGATACACCAAGCCGAGAACGATGGAGGCCAGACCGCGGGGCCCGAACCATCCCATGAAGACTACGCTGGCCGGGCTGAGTCGCGTACCGATTAGCGCGATTGCCACCGGCAGCATCCGCACCAGCGTCAGGCTTAGCAGCGCGTAGAACCACGATGCCATGCTGAATTGCGGCCAATCCCGCACCGCCGCCATGCCGAACAGGAAGAACACTGTTCCGGCTCCCTTAACTTCCGGGGCAAACGCTAAAAATCCGACTCCCTATATCATCGGTTACCTTGATTTTCATAGCGATTTCGCTAATGATTCCGGACAAAAACCGAAGAACACAAGGGCCGGCCGAGATCGAGCAATTTCGAAACTGTACTGGAACAGACGTATGGGTCGCAGTCCTCATCACGATTGCTGCAGCGCCTCCGCTTGCGCAACTTGGGTAGCGCGCGTTGCAGGAACCCAGGCAGCGATGAGGGCGATCAGGCTCAGAAACAAGGGAACGGCCAGGAAGGCAGCGGGGTCGCGGCTCGGCACACCGAAGAGAAAGCCAGCAAGAAATCGCGTGAGCCAATAAGCGCGGAACGCCGAGGACTGCGCCCACCAGAGCCACCCTGAGGCGTTTGGAAGAAATCGTCTCCGATCTTCTCGGCGGCATGGCCTTGACGGCGCGCATCATCTCCTGCTCGATGAGCGTCAGCTGCGAATCGAATGCCGCCGATGGTGTGGCAATGGTTCCGACGGCAGGCGCTGACGTGGCGCCGTCCGATCCTGCCTGCGCGCCGCTACCAGCGTAGTTATGCCGAAAACACAGCACAAGTGCCAATTGCCGAACACGCATACGATCCTCCGTCGAAAATTGTAATCAAGCCTACCAGAGCGGATGCGCGAGGGATCGCGGCGATTTACTCGAAGGCAGTGACGAAGCGAGCCACTCGGGAAAGGTCTGTGTGACGGGCGTCACAACCTCATGTGTCGCTCGACACAGCGCGTTGCCGGACACTGCGGCAAGCTGAGTCAAGAGAGGGGGTTTCGTATGAAGACGCCGCCCGATAATCAGAGCCGCAATCGAGAATATGTCATTCCGGATCAAATTCTGCTCGCAACCACCATGGACGACGATTACCTGTTGCCACATGCCATTGCACAGGCGCGCGCGAGCGGCGCCACGCTGACCATAGTGCATGTAACACCTCCCGCCGAAACCATCCCGCTGGATGCGAGTGCGATTTATTCGGCCGATGCGGCCGGCATCACGGTGGAAGCGAGGTGGGTTCTGGAGGGCATGGCAGCAAAAGCATATAGCAGCGGCGTGCCCTGCAATCCAATGGTGTGCCAAGGCTCTCCCCAGAGTGTCGTTCCCGAGCTGGTGAAGACGTGCAAGGCGGGCCGCCTGATTCTTGGGACGCATGGCCGACGGCACCTGAAGAAGGTTCTGCTTGGCTCGGTGGCCGAGGAGATTCTGAACAACGTCGAGGTCCCGGTATGCGCCATCGGGCCGAATGCGCATACCACCTCTGCCCACGGAAAGCCGAAGAGGATCCTGCATCCAGTATCGCTTCGACCGGGCTACGAGGAGAGCGCGCGGTTTGCTTTCGAGATGGCGCAGTTTTACCAGGCGGAGATCACGCTGCTGCACGTGCTCGATCGTAAGCCCGGCCGCGACTACGAAGCGGCGCACGCCGAAGAATGGACACGGTCGCAACTCGAAAGGCTGGTTCCGGACGAGGCGTTGTTGTGGACATACGTGAATGCCCAGGTTGAGGTGGGAGGGGTGGTCGATCACATCCTGGACATTGCCGCAGAGATGCAGGCAGATCTGATCGTGCTCGGAGTGGGCGCGGAAAGATCGCTCTGGCCGGTTCCGGGAGACGGCACGGCATACACCATCATCGCCCAGGCCAGCTGCCCGGTATTCACCTTCAGACATTGTGTATCTGCGGATCTGTCAAAAATCGAGATGAATACGCAAGGCATGTTTGCCGGGACGTTCTGATAGGCCGGCTGGACTGTGACGCAGATCACACCACGCCGTGATTCATGTCACTGCGAGGCGTTCGTCTTCAGTTCATTCTGCTGGAGAAGAGAGGATACCGATATGCAATACACTGATGAAAACTGCTTTCAGACGCGCGTACTGGCTGCTCCCGACCATATTCTGGTCGCAACCGACCTGACCGACTCCGAGTACCTGATACCTCATGTCATTGCGCAGGCGAAGGCAAGTATTGCCCGCGTGACACTGTTTCACGCTGTTCCCCCGGTCGATTCGCTGCCGGTCGAGTCCGGGGCGATTCCTTACATCGATCAGACGAAGATCGATCGCGACGTGCGTTTGATGCTGGAGGGCATGGCGCGCGAGATCCAGGCGAAGGGAATCCTCTGCGGCACTTCCGTGAAGCATGGTTATGCGGGCGATGCAATCTGCGCGGAAATTCGCAGAACGGACGCGGGCAGGCTGATCATGGGGACTCACGGGCGCAGAAAGCTGGCGCAGATGGCGCTGGGCTCGGTGGCGAATGAACTGCTTACCCGCGTAGAGATCCCGATATTTGCCGTGGGTCCGCACGCCCAAGGCGAGGCCGAACATGTAATTCCGCAGCCCGAGCACGTGACGCCAAGAATGATCCTGCATCCTGTCTCATTCAAAGGAGATTATCAAAGGGGCGTCTGCCTGGCTCTCGACCTGGCGCAGACGTACCGGGCCGCACTTACGCTGCTGCACGTGCTCGATCCCGATGTGCGGGAGGGGATCAATCCTGAGCGCACGCTTTTGTGGGCTGAACGCGCACTGAGCGCGCTTGTGCCGGCAGAGGAGCTTAGATTCCCGGTGGAGACGCGCGCGGCATCGGGCGAGTTGGTTGAGGAGGTGCTGCGCGCCGCGGCCGCGACAAGAGCAGACTGGATCGTGCTGGGAGTCGATCCAGCGGCGGCATACTGGAAATTCCGCAACAGCACCGCGTATAGGGTGCTGGCCGCAGCCAAGTGCCCGGTGCTCGCGCTTCGCAACGAACCCTGCCATAAGGACGCCGTCAGGAAGGAAGATCATCGCTTCGACGGAGTAATTGCGTGAGATGTATCCGGAAAACGGGGAAAGGAGGCCTCATGCGATGCGCAATCGCTTATCCGCTGTCCGAATTTCCGAAACCGGCTTACATAGCCGGACGCGGTCGCTCTGCAACTGGTTCCGCTTCCTTTGCCTGATCGGCCTCGCAAGAAGGCCCCACGCCAATACAGAAAAAGAATTGACGTGAGGCCAATCTCAAGCGGGAAGCCAACCATCGTCGAACGAGCGACAAGGACGCTGCGAGTTTCAGACATGACAACGTCGTCATCCAGTGGAGAGGAGCAACGGAAAACATGCACAGTGCTGAAAAGTCATTCGTAGAGATGTTCGCGCAGGAATAGTATGTGCTGGCCGCTTATTTTGGAACGTTTGTCCTTCTCGAAATCTGTAAGTACGGCAAGCGGATTGCAATGCACCGCGTGGTTCGTCATGCGTTGTGGGCGGCTTCCGTCGTGGTCGTGTTGCATTCGATTGTCGCGGCTGCAGCAATGATACGGAGGTCCGGCCTTGATTTCGTGGTCATCGATTACGCACTGGTGATGACTCTTACAGGCACCCTTGTGTACCTGCTGGGCTGCATGTTCGAAGAATCTCCGCAGCCGGAGTTTGCGCGCTCACCGAGGCGCTCATGAACAC
>JBAVYX010000133.1:0-6010 GCA_049588475.1 Silvibacterium sp.
CGGGCACGCGATCGTGCATTCGGCGCTGTAGCTCGACCTTGATAGCCTTGAGCTTCGCGACCATTCGCTTCTTCGCAGTGATCCGCCAGACGGTGAAGGTTCCCTTCTTGTGCCGCTGTCCACAGAAATGCGCCCTTCCGCAGCCAGACTACCCGATCGCGTCATTATCGAGGAGGAGTGGAAAAAGATATGAGATGTCAGCCTCAACCTGCCACGACAGGAGATAAACGCCTTTGAATTGCCCGTTAGTACCCCCAAAAGGCTCTCCATGAACTGCGATGTGAACCGTCGCGGAATCTGGGCCGATCGTGATTGCGGCACCCGTATTCGTCGAGTTCCCATCGCGAATGCTGGTTATGTTTGTCTCTGGGCCGACGAACTCGCGGACGACGAGCTTCGCGTTGGGCGCTGCGGGTCGCGGCGGAGCGGGCAATGTGGCAGTGCATGATTGGTCCTTGCCACCCAAGTCAAAGGGGCCCGCGGAGGCGATGACCGCCATTCCGTACATGAGTACGCTCTGGCCCGGATCGCTGATTCGCTGAACCAGGTCGGGAGGGTGTATCTCCGTCCACCGCGCTGGGTTGAACTGGTCATGTTCTGGCAGACCGAGTTGCCAAGCGCCCGGTCCGACGCCGTGTGGTTCGTCAGTGACAATGCTGCCGACGACACGGACGTAATCGCCAGGGTTTAGTTCGATCTCTGTGTCCACACTGTCGTGGTCGGGTCGGAAGGGCCACACACCGCTACATCCTTGAAAGGTAATTGGGACGGTCCAGTCGTTCGGATGAGCTGTCGATGCTGTGTAGGGCCAATTGGTAGTTGGCCAGCCGGTTGGTTCCAGCTCGATTACGGGCACGGCAACGTAAGCCGTCTGATCAGGAGAGCTACCTGGCAATGGCGGTGGAGTCCCGGCATCGGACCGGTTGAAGAGGTCGCCGAGTTTGACAAAGGTCGCCCAATCCACGCCAATCCGCTCGAGCCAGACTGGGTCCGGCAGAATCCAAAGATGCCAACAATCTTGTCCGCACGGGTCATTGACGGCGGGAGCCACATAGACCAGCCAACCTCGGATTTCGGTCACCCGGGCACCGTTCAGTAAAGTTATGCCAGGCACATCGAGACGTGGCCACCACTTTGCCGGATCAGTGTCCCAATAGAGTGCCAAACTTGGCGGGAACCAGAACGAGCCCGGGCTCGGCGGGGAAGGCGTGAACGGAGCAAATGTTTTGGGGTGGGTAAAAAGAGAACTCTTCGAGAGATTGGCAAGTGAGGCGGACGGGACTGGCTTGATCTTCTCTGCCAACAAGCCCATGGCAGTTGCGGCCTCGAGCGACGGGAGCCACAGGAGCTGACCACCGCCGAACCACCACGGAGCAGGCTCGTCGAGCACATAGAAGAACGCCTGTGTCTCATCGTCTTGCAGCAAAGTCCCGGGCTCCCACATAGCAGCACCTACGCGCACAGATTCGCTTTATATAGCTACATGCATTGCAGAACGCCTCTCTGTCGCCTCCTTGGACGGAGAGTCCCGCTCCTGAGTCTCGGCCGTTAAGTGAAAAGCTGCAACAGCACGACGGGGCCACTCGTAGTTGGATCGAGAACGACCAACACCTGCGACCCGGTGCTTATCGCCGCCAGCGCGATCGCGAGCATCTCGCGAGGCATTCCGGCCGCAACAGGAAAGAAAGTATTGGCGAACGCTCCGGCGGTGTCGGTAAGGCCAATTGATACGGTTGGCCCGCTCGAATCTGCCTGGGCGCCTATGACAGTGCAGGTGAAATAAGCCGCCGCCATGATCCCTCGACTCCGGGGAGACCTCGGGGCTCCCCTTACGTTAGCGCGAATGTGACGTGCCCGCTTGCTTCGCGCGTCGCGATTGCGCGCGTGACACCGAGGCGTGGCAGAACCCAACGCGCGATGGCGAAGCCGAACGCAACACCGACTGCCGCTTCCGCAAGATCCTGCAGCAGGTATAGCCAGTTTTCCTCCAATTCGCCGGTGAAGTCGTCGCCGCCGATCCGCTAACGGCGACCACAACGCAACTCAAGACCCACCGGAGCGCGCCGCGCGTATACAGCGAGATCGCGATCCCCAGGGCCGCCGCAAGAAGAACTGGAAATAACTCTTCCATCTTCATTCCTCCCAAGGCTGATTCTTGGCAGGATTCCCGACTTGAGCTGCCTCAAAGAGGACACCTCTCCGATGCAGACCTACAGTTTGGCGGCACGAAGTATAGACCTATGCGGTCACCCCAGTAAAGGCTTTAAATGTCAGACAACACCTTGCTCATTAAATTGGAGCACCGGACGGGAATTGAACCGCGATAATGGTTTTGCAGGCTGCCCGATTTCAGTAAAATCAATAACCTAAGTGGAAAACCCCATACTCAAAAGCCCTTGAATTTACTCTCGCGTACTTTCTCAATGGGGTGAAAATGGGGTTTTTGGTGCCCTGCTTCCGGGTGCCGCGTCGTAAGACTCATTGACTTTTTCGCATCCAATTGCGGCGTTCCTTAGTGGACAAGCGATTGACATCGCAAGCGGAAAGTCCGGATGTCTTCAAGATCTCTGCATCATGCTGGCTTTCGTAGCAACCACTCTTCCGTGTAGCCGGTTTTCGGCCGCTTGCGGAGAACGCTGATCGACTTGAATAGCTCAATGAGCGCTTACGCTGTTCTCAAGAGCTTAGAATTGAAGTTACTGAAAACCAGACTTTTCAGGCACCACGCAGGATCATTTTCGTATAGCCGTAACTCGCCCGCTACTCGGAGAGTTGACTCTACCCAATCAAGTAATCGGCCGAGCTATACTCCCATGCATGATCCGCCGTTCGATGTGTCTCCTGATGTGTGCACTTTCATTTGAGGCACTGGCCCAGAATCTTCCCTCCGTCGGTGTATCGCAAAGTGGACCCGTCGTTATCAAATTGCCGCCGCCTTCCTATCCTCCAATCGCGCTAGCAGCCCATGTCTTCGGTGATGTTGAGTTGACAGTCGCCGTTCGCTCCGATGGCACAGTCGACTCAGTGGAGGTCGTTAGCGGACCCCAGATTCTCAGGCAGGCGGCGGTAGACAGTGCGAAGCAGACACAGTTCGCATGCCGAGATTGCAAAGACGCTTCAACCGCGTTTCGCATGCTTTTTCGGTACGAATTGGCGGAAACCGAGTATTGCACAGGCACTACGAACAGCGTCGGTTCCGCAGCGGGAGGTACCTATCCAAGAGTGGCGGAATCCATGAACACCATCACGATCACGGGCCAGCCGATGGGGACGTGCGATATGGCACCCGACAGAATCCCCGTCCGATCTGCGAAGTGTCTCTTTCTTTGGAAATGTGGGTGGCGTTAGCTGTACCGACAGATTATTCCTGTATTTGTCGGTAGTTTGGAAGTTATTCCGCCATCGGCAACCCGAAGTCGCTCTACGTATTGAAAGGCGGCCTAGATGAGAGCACACGTTATTTATTTGTCCTCTCCCGGCTCATTTCAAAGGACATTCTTTCCCCGCGCTTACGCGTATTTGATCCGACGCCAAAGGGGGCAAAGCCTCTCCATTGCGCCAGATCAGCGTCGGATGCCCGGGCTCAAATAGAGCATCATAACGATCGCCCATCCATTTCTGGTTGCGCACGAACACCTTGCCAAGGGCCGGATTTGGCACGATAGTCAAATTTTCTCCTCCCCATGTGCGCATACCTACGACTTCGGGAAAGAGAAGTGTGTCGAGAGTATCGTGCCCCATGATACGAACTGTGCCATTGGCATGCACTCCTGGAGGATAGGCTTTTGGATCAACGGTTTCAGGCAAGAGCGGTCCAAGATTCGAATTGATTGCCCGAGAAAGCCAATTAAATCCTTCGAGTCCCTGGCCGCTTCGCGCGAGTCCTATGGCTACATAACCAAATATTCTCGGCCATGCCGGGCCGCGCCAATAACCACCCCACTTCGGGGTGTCGAAGGCTAAGGTGGGCAACAGCGCCCCGTTAAACTTAGCTGGGTCGTTGAGCCGCTGCATCATTGCTGCAATGCGATCGCAGTCCGTTTCGAAATAGAGGAAATAGTAGGCATCCAGGTTTTCCCCCTGGGTCCAAAGCTTCCCTGTCTTTACGTCCAAATCCCAATAGCGCTGCGTGGCCGGATCCCAAAGTTTCTCGCGCACGGCCTGAAGGGTTAAGTCGAACTCATGTTTCCACGGCAACGAGTCGTCTCCCTGAATGCGTGCGAGATAAGCCATTTCCTGCAGGCTCCAAAGATTGAATACCTGCTCATTGAGTGCGCTCGTGGCATCTCCTTTGAGATCGACAAACGGCGAGTCCTTGTCGTCCCAACCGGTTTCATAGGTGTGAAGCCAGTCGATGAGATGATCGTGGTTCACATCCCGTATTTTGAGAAGGCTCCGCTGATAAGCCAGCAACGCTTGCCACACGGTGCGATCTCCGGCAACTCCACCGGGTTTTTCGCGCAGGATGCTCGTGTCCCCGGTGAGCCGAACATACTCTCCTACGAGCGTCGCCTGTACAGGCACACCCTGGGTATCGCGTTCGGGGCCTGTCGCCTGAAATGTATTCTTCCCGGACGGAAAGATGGTCCAGGGACACGTGCCATCTCCTCTGGCGTTTACAGCGTAACGGAACCAATTGAGGATGGCAGCACGAGTCAGATCTCGTCGATTGGTGGCAGCCATGGCGATAGCTTCAGCAATCCCGTCGTTACTCCACATGCCCATGAAGTCATTCCAGTCTGCAATCATCATGGGGCAGGCCAGTAAGTAGCGAACCTGGCAAGTGGTGTTCAATAGCCCGCGCCAGAACCAGAGTTCACTGCGAACCAGTTCCTGGGGTGCAATAGTTTCCTCTTTGTTCAGTGTGCTGATGGTGAATCTGACCGGTTCAGCCGGAGCTACGAGAGGGACAGATGCCAGATACTCATTCCACAAGCGGTGAGTTTCTGCATCAAGAAGGTCGGGAGACGAGCGCAAGTCAGCGAGGCTCAGTTCAGCCTCTCGCTCGTTTCCACCCAAAGTAATCATCAGCGCGGCGGAGCCGCCGGTACTGAATTCCCATTGGAATTGCCCGTTCTGAACGGCAGCTTGCGAATCTGCTGCAAGTAACAGCCGGTAGGGCCACTTCGAGTCGCCATAATTCAGAGAGTGCGGCTTCGAACCGGGAACAATTTGGAAGGCGAGTCCTCTAGATTGGACCATCACGCGAACTGGCTTGGGCGAGTGCACAACAACGATCCGCAAGACGGCTGCCGGCTTTCCATAAACGGGATAGACCGTCAGCGAGACTTGGAGCCCATTGTCGAATGTTGCCCGATAGATAGTCCGATCTGCAAAGTAGGTGAGACTGTGTTTTGCTGAATTGTCACTAAGACTAAATGTCTGACCGGATGCATCTACAAACATCGGTGCCGCCATATCCAAAGCATCAAGGCGTTCTCCTTCGTTGACCGGAGCCGTTGGACCGGTTACAGGAACGATGACTCTCTGCCCTCCGAATCCATACTCCTGGAGGGCCATGAACCCATTGGATTGATAAATCAGACTCTTGGGAGGAGCCGTGGCATCGAATCGAGTGAACGTAGCGAAGTCAAAGACGTCACCCATATAGAACGGGAACGGAGATGAGGGACCCTTTGTTTGTGCGAGCAGATTGGCCGACATTAAACAAAAAAAACTGACAATTTTGAGAACCTTCACAACGCCCTCTTTCGCGGTGCTCAGCCTAGCCATCTACGGTGTACGTCTAATGTACGTCGCTTTCAAAGTTCGGCCTTTCGGAACAAAATGGTGCCACGCTCTCCTGAGCTGCTGTCGGCATGGGCCCGCTCCTTTGAAGCACCTTACACCGGTCGACTCACAAATAAGTCCCTTCGATACGGAATAATCAGGTATGCCGAAGCGCAGTGCGGGTCTCATCATGTTTCGTCGCCTGAAGGATGAGTTGGAAGTGTTTCTCGTGCATCCTGGAGGGCCGATCTGGGCCCAGAAAGATGAAGGGGCGTGGACC
>JBAVYX010000134.1:0-4356 GCA_049588475.1 Silvibacterium sp.
GTCTTGGGTTGGCATCGTGCTAAGGTCAACCCGCACTCCTGGATTTGTACGCTGGAATGCCAGCAGCGCGCGAGGCAGGAACTCAGTGGCCGCGTAGAAAGAGTAGCCGACGCGTATGCGAGTCCGCTTTCGATGCGCAACTGCTTTGGTGAAAGCGACAGCATCGTCGGCCCGCTGTAGCACAGCACGAGCTTCCGAAAGAAAAATCCGTCCTGCCGGGGTTAGACGTATCGCTTTGGCGCTGTGCTCGAAGAGCGCGATTCCTAAGTCGTTTTCCAAGTCGCGGATCTGGCGGCTCAGCGGAGGCTGCGAAACGTGGAGGCTCTTGGCGGCCCGGCTCACGTTTTGCTCCTGTGCAACGGCGACGAAATAACGGAGGTGCCGAAGTTCCATGAGACACCACTATACCTCTCGGGTATGTATATGAACCAACAAGGTCTAGATCACAAGTGCTCCGCTCTGAATCTGTAGCAGTGTGAAAGGAGAAATCACAAATGATCGCAGAAAATAAATCGTTACCGACGCCGATGGGAATGTCAGCTGAGCGCGTTCGCACAATCTTTGAGGGACTTGAAAGGGGCGATGGTGCAGCTTTCTTCCAACATGTAGCCGACGATGTTGACTGGACAGTGATGGGCACTCACCCTTTGGCCGGCCACTACTCCAGTAAGAAGGCATTCACTGAAGGGACATTCGCCAAGTTGGGACGTGTTCTTCCTCAGGGTACTCAGCTACACGTCGAGCATCTTCTCGTAAAAGACAATCAAGCGGTCGTCGAACTTCGCTCATTGGCAACCGCGAAGAACGGCATGCGGTTCGACAATCGCTACTGCTGGGTCGTGTCCTTCAGAGACGAAGTGATCGTGGAGGTTCGCGCTTATCTGGATTCTGCGATGGTGGCCCGCCTCTTCGAGGAAAACCCGATCGCGTGAGCGGAAGCGATACCGATTGATCAGGCTCGCGTATCCGCAGTATCGCGGAGAGCTCACCGCAGCGGTCAAAGACCTCAATTTGATTTAAAAAACATTTCGAGCAATCAGTCGAGAAAGGACAAACACAATGAGCCCAGTAACAACAATCACGCGCCCGAGCCAGACCGAGGGCAGTTTTAGAGAGAAGCCTAAGGCGATCATCACTGGCCCCAGCCAATCGGAGGGTATCGCAAAATTTGCAGTTAGGACTACGTATGAGGACCTCACTCCCGAGCGCCGGGAACGCCTCAAAGTGAGCATCCTCGATTCTCTGGCTAATGCTATTAACGCACTCGGAGCGTCACCGATCGAGGCGTCCTTGAACCAAGCAAAAGAGTTCGGCGGCGGTCCCAACGCTCAGTGCACTCTGATCGGCGGCGGGAAAGCCAACGCTGTCTACGCAGCCCAGTACAACACGGCGGCTGTGCGGTACATCGATTTCATGGACAGTTACCTTGCCGGGGCCGAGCTCTGTCACCCCTCGGACAACCTTGCCTCAGTCCTCGCCGTCGCCGAGCACGCCGGACTCTCTGGCAAAGAATTCTTGACCGCCCTGGCGGTTGCCTACCAAGTCGAGTCAGCACTGACCGCCAACGCTCCCTTCATGGCCAACGGGTTTGACTTAACAACACAGCTCTCCTTCTCGATAGCGGCTGGAGCTTCCAAAGCGCTCCAACTGGACGAGGCAAAGACTGCCGCGGCCGTCGGAATTTGCGGTGACGTCATTCCGCTGTTGGTCGTGCGCACTACGCCGATTTCGCAATGGAAGGGCTTGAATTCGTCGCAAACGGCCTTGTGGTCCATCAACGGCGTCTTCCTTGCGTCTCGCGGAGTAACTGGCCCAAAGTATGTCATTGAAGGGCCAAACGGACTGGCGCAAGCGCTCGGTAAATCGATCCAGGTGGACTGGGATCACATGAAACTGGATTCCTTCGATCGTCTCTCATTGAAGAGCTACAACAGCGCGGTTCCGACGGAATCAGCCATCTTCTGCACGCTCGAGTTACACAAGCTTTACCAATTCAATCCGGTTGACGTCGTAAGCATCGAGGCTGAAGTCTTTCAGGACGCTTACGATTTCACTGGGGGCGGACGCTTCGGCCCAAAGAAAAATGTCCACACGAAAGAGGACGCCGACCACAGCCTTCCTTTTCTCCTGGCGGTCGCACTCATTGATGGCGATGTGCAGCCGGCGCAACTCGAGCCCAGCCGGATTGCGAAGACAGATGTCCAAGACCTGCTCCAAAAGGTTACGATCAAACCGAACGATAGCTTAACCGCCCGCTACCCAGCCGAAGTCCCGAGCCGAGTGACAGTCCGGCTCAAGAACGGTCGGTCGTTCACCCACGAGATCTCAGCCTACCCTGGGGCATCGAACCGGCCATTTACCTGGGACGAGATCGAGGCGAAGTTCGACAGGCTAACAGCCGGTCACGCCACCGAGAAATCGCGCCAGAAAATCAAGGATGCCGTGCGTTCTCTCGAGAATATCCAGGTCAGCGATCTGATGAAAGTGCTCAGCGACCTCAACACCTGAAGTCGCAACGCCTGAAGAAGCCAACCATCACAGTCCGCGGGCCAGTTTTCAATGCGCCGGCCCGCGCAACGGTCCCGCTGTGTCAAAAGATGCTTGATTCCAGAGTTATCGAAAACGTCGCAATGTACAGGACCGTAAGGAGATCACATGCTAAGCACCGTTCTAGCCGCGCTCTTGCCCATCGTAGTCACGATGCTGCTTGGGTTTATCGCCGCATGGCACCACGATTTCAACGAGAAGCAGGCGTCCACCTTAAATCGGATGGTCCTGCTCTATGCCGTACCGATGAGTCTCTTCGCTGGCATGGTCAGCACAAGTCGCGGCGCCTTGAGTCAGGACATTCCTCTCGTAGTCGCGCTCTCTGCAGCCATTATCGGCGTGTATGCGGTGGTGTTCCTGGTGAGTCATTTCGCGTTGCGCGCGACGATCAGCGTCAGCGCTCTGGCGGCCCTGGCGGTCTCTGCACCAGCTGTTCCTTTTATCGGTCCGGCGGTCCTGGGAGATCTGTTCGGAACGGCCAGCGCCGTTCCGATCGGAATAGCAAGCCTCATCATTAATCTTACGGTTGTTCCGGTCAGTCTTCTCCTTCTTTCGCTGGATGCGAAACAGCAATCTGCGGAGGGACAGGCAGTTTCTCCGAGTTCAGAAACTGGCTATGCCTTCCTTGGTTACATGCTTATAAAGACGGTGAAACAACCGATTGTTTGGGCGCCAGTTATTGCTTTTGCCATCGTAATGGCTGGCATCCACATTCCGTCACTCCTCGTGCACTCTCTTACCTTGTTGGGGCAGGCTGCCGGTGGAGTGGCCCTGTTTGCCTCCGGGATTATTCTCGCATCGGGACGGATGGCGATAAGCAGATCCGTCGTAACCTTGGTTGCACTGAAAAACATCGTGCCGCCTGCGCTTGTTTTAATAGCTCTCCGATTGCTTGCTTACCACAATCCCATCGTGAGTCAGGCGGTGTTGACGACCGCCATTCCCATGATGCCGATCGTAATTATGTTCGCGATGCAATATCGCGTAGCGCAAGCCCAGGCAGCTGCAGAGGTGTTTCTTAGTTCCGTCGGTTCGGTAATCACTATGGGTGTTTTTATCGCGCTGACATCAAAACTCATATGAATTCATCATTCGCGTTTCTATGGACAAACCTCAAGAGGAAGGCATCAATAGAGCGAGCATATGTCTTTATCGGATTGGCGGATCCAGCATTTCGAGACAAGCTGACCGCTGATGCAAAAGCGATGCACATCATATAGCCGTGTTCTGGCGGCGCTCCACGCCGCCCCGTGCGTACGGTCGGTATTGAGTCCACTTGGCCGAATAATTGTGATCAGCATTTCAGCATTTTGGGCGAGATCCGCGGTAAGCTTCTGCGGCTTGGCTTGGCTCAAGTCAATCCCGACCTCACGCATTGCATCGATCACCACTGGATGAACATGTTCCGCAGGATGGGTGCCGGCAGAAATGGCGCGTGCCGTACTTGGATTAACCAGCTGATTAAAAAATGCTGCGGACATCTGCGAACGGCCAGCGTTATGAACACAGGCAAAAATAAAAGTTCTCAACGAGATACTGCTCCTTCAGTCTGGGTTCGCGGCGAAGAATATCCGGAAAGTGGCTTCCATTCGCTCTCTGTGCACGAGCCATCCTTGATCGCCTCCCGCAATTTCTTCATATCGGCCTTCAGTTGTTTATCTTTGGCAAGCGATTCCAAAATTATGCGAATAGTTCGGAAACCTCTCGGTCTTGCGACGGGACGAGGCGATAAAAACCCGGTATCCCTCGCGGCGATCCAAAACCAAGCCTGCGTTTTTAAGATAAGAAAGGTGTCTAGAAACCATTGAT
>JBAVYX010000135.1:0-3927 GCA_049588475.1 Silvibacterium sp.
ACGACGCCCAAACAGCGATGGCCGAAGCGCAACGCTGCCTGCACTGCTGGGTCAATACTGTTTTCGAAGGCGTACCAGAAGACGGAACCCAGTGCATTCTTTGCGGAGGATGCGTTGATGTGTGCCCGGAGCATTGCCTCGAGCTGGTTTCTCTCGATCGCATTGCCTTTAGCGACGAGACGGTCGCACAACTTGCCGAGAACCGTGAACTGCTCGGCGTAGAGCTAGATGACATCCAGGCCGAAGAGCTCGGGGTGATCGCAGGGTCGGTCATGCTCAAGGACGAAACGCGGTGCATACGCTGCGGCCTGTGCGCGGCGCGCTGCCCCGCCGGCACCATCACGATGGAGTCCTACAGCCTTTTACCGGCGGAAATGACCGGCCTTATTTCCGTGGAAGCCATCGACCGCGCTTTTCGGTCCAAACCGCCCCTGGCGGGCGCCGGTGCGAGGTAACGTATGTCCGAGGAGAAACAACCCGCAACACAATCACCGGCGGCAGAGCTCGATCGTCGGGCATTCTTCGTCAAGATGGGGCTCGGATCGCTCTGCGTCACCGCGGCCGGAACCATGGCCTTCGCCTACGGGTTTCTCTCGCCCAACGTCCTCTACGAGCCCTCACCCATCATCGACGCAGGCAAACCGGAAAACTTCGCGCCGGACTCCGTAACCATGGACGTGAATGCGGGCATCTACCTGGTGCGCACAGCGGAAGGCTTCTTTGCACTGAGCGCGGTGTGCACACATCTAGGCTGCCTCACTACCTGGAACCAGGAACTCGGGATCATTGTCTGCCCATGCCATGGGAGCCACTTCCAACGCACTGGAGTGAAGATCGAGGGGCCCGCGCCCAAGCCATTGCCGTGGCTCAAAATCTGGGTGAGCGATGAAGGCGATCTTATGGTTGACCGGTCGACGAATATCCCAGCTATGCAGTTCTTGAGGATTTGAAAGATGTCCAGCAAGGTTGACGAAGTCGTCGAGCAGTTACGAGGCAGCCGGGTCTGGCGGTCAGTCTTCCGGAGCGGCCCGGGCGACAGCACGTTGCACCGTGCGCTGGCTATTCAGCAGAATATCTTCCTGCATCTTCTCTCTACCAAGGTCCGCAAGCGAATGCTCAGCTTCAGCGCGACATGGTATCTGGGCACTTTAACGCTGGGCATATTTTTCATTCTGGTGATCACCGGCGTTCTGCTCATGCTCTACTACCATCCCTCAACACCGCAGGCCTACGCCGACATGAAGGATCTGCAGTTTGTCGTATCCTCCGGACTCTTCCTGCGAAATCTGCATCGCTGGGCTGCGCAAGCCATGGTGTTACTGGTATTCGCGCACATGTTCAAGGTGTTTTACCGCGGCGCCTACCGTACCCCACGTGAGTTTAATTGGGTGATCGGCATCGTGCTGTTGCTGGTCACGCTTCTTCTCAGCTATACGGGGTATCTCTTGCCGTGGGATCAGCTGGCTTTCTGGGCTATCACGGTTGGCTCCAATATCTCTTCGGCTGTGCCGCTGGTCGGCGCCAAAATTCACTTCCTTCTGCTGGGCGGCAACCAGGTAAATGCCAATGCCTTGCTGCGCTTTTACGTGCTGCACTGCGTCATTCTGCCGCTTATCGCAATTCTCTTCATTGCGGTGCATTTATGGCGCATTCGCAAGGATGGAGGCCTCTATGTGCAGCAGACCGAGCCGAAACCATTAGTGAAAGAAGAAAGCACGTTGCCCGAAGAGGAGGTAGTCCAGTGAGCGACGCAAGGGAGTTCGTTGCCGCCGTGGACTCCGATCAGCGGCGTTCCCCGACACGGGTCGTTTTTGTAACGCGACGCACCTCCGCCCAGGTCAAGGTCGCGCGAGAGGACGAGGTGCAGACCTTTCCTGAAGTTCTATTTCGCGCGGCGCTGGCCATCGAATTATTGGCCATTGTCCTCGTCGTGATCTCGCTGTTCTTCAACGCCCCGCTGGAAGGTATCGCCGACCCGTCTCACACACCAAACCCCGCTAAGGCGCCGTGGTATTTTCTCGGGCTGCAGGAGTTGCTGCACTATTTCCCGCCCGTGGTGGCGGGAGTGCTGGTTCCGACGGTGCTCATCGTCGCACTGGTCGTCATCCCTTACTTCAACGTCAACATCGAAGCCCAGGGATTGTTCCTGAAAGACCGCCGTAAGCGGCTGCGTCTGTTCTATCTTGCGGCCGGAGGCATGCTGCTGTTTCTGCTCGTATTCAAGGTGTACGTGGCGGTTGGTCCGACTCTGATCGTTGTCGGCGCGATGGCAGTGGCCGCCAACAGCACACCCAAGTCTCATTCGCCGCTTCGGCGCTATCTCGTGGCGAAGCCGCTCGCGTACTGGGTCATGACCTGGTTTCTTTTCGAGCTGATTGTGCTCACCGTCGTCGGCACTTTTTTCCGCGGTCCCGGATGGTCGTGGGTCCTGCCCTGGAGGAGTTAGGTGCCGTCCTTGCAAAGGTCGCTTTCTTCGGCGTGGCGAGCGCTCTTCGGAGACCCGGTGCGAGCTTTTGGCGTGGTCAGCGTTGCATTGTTGATTGCCCTGGCCATTGCGCCGGCGAAGGACCACTTCAGCGAGTGGCGTGGCTATCAGCGAGGTTATCTCTCACTCATCCGCGATCGTGGAGATGCCGTGAGCTTGCGGCGTCGCTTTCAGCCGGGCATCCAGCAAGTGTGGCTGCCGGACCTTGGTGTCGTCGACCGCTGCACCACCTGTCACGAAGGGCTAAAAGAAGCAAGCCTCACTGATGTGTCGACGCAACCGTTCAGCCGTCATCCTGTAATTCCACATTCGCTGACTGCATTTGGCTGCGTTATTTGCCATGGCGGCCAGGGAGCCGCCACCACGGTGGCCGAGGCGCACTACAGCACACGCGCAGGAGAAATGCCGATCTTGCCAGCGCGATACATCGAAGCCGGCTGCGGCCAGTGCCACCAGAATGCGCTCACAGGAACGCCCCAACTCAATCAGGGCCGACGGATCCTCGCGCGCTACGGGTGTGTCCACTGTCATTCGATCAAACTGCCCGACGGCACCACGATGACAGCGAGCGATGATCCTCCGCCGCTCTCGCACATCGCCGACAAGACGACACGCGAATGGCTCGTGAGTTGGTTGAAGGACCCTCAGGCCTATGCGACATCTCCCACCAGGCCCAACTACAAGCTAAGCGACTCGGACGCCAGGGACATCTCCGCATATCTGATAAGCACCAGTACGCCAAAGGTAGGCGATACTTCTGCGATCACTGTCAACCCAGGCGCAGAGGCAAGTGCATCTGCCGGGCCCACTTTGTATGGTGAGTCGTTCTGCGCATCCTGTCATGCCGTCCAGAATGCTGCAGGCAATCTTGTCGGCGGCGACTTGGGACCCGAACTAACCCGAATCGGCAATAAAGTAAAGCCCGAATGGCTGTTCGCGTGGTTGCAGAATCCACGCGTCTACGACTCGTCAACGCTGATGCCGCACTACCGCTTCACTCCCCAACAGGTCGCTACCCTGGTCGACTACCTAGCGAAAAAATCGGACGCTGATTTCGGCGGCAATATTCATCTCGATCCGCCGACTCCAGAGCAGATTGGGCACGGAAAGAAGCTCGTCGTTGAATTGGGCTGCGCGGCCTGCCATGAAATCAACGGCGTTCGAAAGCCGGAGAACTTCGCGCCCGATCTGAGTACCATCGGGAGCAAGCCGCGTGCTCAGCTTGTTCTCCTGCCAGGCATGGAGCATTCACTCCCAAACTACATCGCGGCCAAGATTCAACAACCACGGGCCTTTGGCCCTGGCTTCAAGATGCCGCAGTTCACGCTGACCACCTCACAGAACGATGCACTCACCACTGCCCTGCTTGCGCTTACAGAACGGAGCCATACAATTCCTGCGAATCTGCGCGTATCGGCAATGCAGGAAACTACCTATCAACC
>JBAVYX010000136.1:0-24915 GCA_049588475.1 Silvibacterium sp.
AAAAACACTCTTCCGATTGGTTGAGGTTCCAATACAGGGAATGAGATCAGAAGAAATAACCACAGAAACCATCCGGTCCGAGCGATCTGACTCAAAGGCTTTGATTTCGGTTATTCGGGGATTTCCACAAAGAGTCTCAGCGCACCGAGTGAGTTGGCGCAGATACGACAAACGGCAAAAGCGAACCATGATGTAAAGTTCACCGCTCTAATGCATCACATTTACCGGATCGACACTTTGCGGTTTGCGTACTCTCAGTTGAAGAGGCACGCTGCAGCGGGTGTAGAGGGGGGAGACGTGGCGGCACTACGGCGAGGTCCTTGAGGCTTTTCTTTTCTCTTTAGGGGTGTCCAGAGGGAATATTGCTCTTTTGGAGAGAACTCAAGCAAACAAGATGAAGCGAGAGAATCCACCGCATCGGAAAACGAATCCGGTAGGGCTTCACAGATCGATAACGACGTCACATGTCGGTTGTGAGCAACAAATGAGAAGGTTGCCTTCTGCAGGCTGATCGAGCGGCTCCGGCCCATAGACGATCGCCCCTGAAACCAAACCGCTCTCGCAGTTGTGACAGACACCGGTTCGGCACGACCAACGGACGGGAACATCGCATGCCTCGGCAAGCTCCAAAATACTCTGATAGGCCGAGGCGTTCCAGTGGGCGGCAACACCACTGCGTGCGAACGAAACGAGCGGGCCTGTGTTCGTGTCGTCCTTAGGGGGATGTGGAAGTCGCGACTCCGCGGGGACGACGCCGGGCGTCATCGACTCACCGCCATTGAAGATTTCTATATGAATCCGCTGCGACGACACTCCTAGACTTAAGAGGGCTACTCTCATCTCCGTCATGAAGAGATTCGGCCCGCAGATATAGACGTCTGAATCCCACGGGACACCAACCTCCTCAAAAACCGATTGTGAAAGATGTCCAGTAGCATCGAAATCCTTACCGATCTTTTCATCCGAGCCTGGCCTGCTGTAACACACGTAGCTACGTCCGTGAACGAGCGCGAGCATAAGGTCGCAAACCTCGGCGGCAAATGGATGATGCTGTCGATCACGGGCCGAGTGCAGCCAGAGAACCTCTCTCGTTGAGTGGGTCTCCGCCAGCGTGTGCAAGATCGCAAGGAGCGGTGTCGACCCGATCCCTGCGCTAAGGAGCACTACCGGGCCCGTTCCCGACTGCAAAGTGAAACTTCCGCGAGGCGAACTCACGTCAAGAACAGCACCCAGGTGAACATGTTCTCGTAAGTAGGTTCCAGCCGCGCCGTTCGGCTCGATCTTTACACTGATTCGATATTGCTCCGCTGACGGCTGGCCCGAAAGCGAGTAGCTACGAAAGAGAGGAGGACCGTCAGAGTGTGATCGAAGACGCAAGACTACATACTGGCCCGGCAAGGCTGTTGGCAGGAGTTGGCCATCCGCGCTCCGCATCGTTATCGAAATGACATCCGCGGACTCTTGGGCGACCGCCGTAATGGTTAGGGACCGAAACCCGGGCGCAACTGGATGGCCAGCCGTGGCAGGCGTGAGCCCGGCATTTCCACTCCTCGCGCCAGTCATCTGGCTCTTGAGCAACTCTTCGAACGACCAACGCCAACCCGGTGAAAGCGCCTTAATCTGCAGTGCCCGCTTTAGCTGATCACTCGAATGATTCGACGAATAGAGGAGGCGATTGATTTCTGCAACCGTGATTCGCTCTTCCGCCTCTCCGACCTTCACGATCTCGTCACCTGCGCCCACCTCGCCTTCCTTGAGAACACGGAAGTAGAACCCGGGCCGCCCGCTGGATGTTAGCAACGTCGGCATCCGCGGCTCATTCATACGAATGCCGACGCGGTAACAGGTCACGCGAGGTTGAGTGACCTCGAACAGCGCGCTGCCTACCTGATAACGGTCACCTATGCACACAGCGTCGTCACGCAATCCTTCGACCGTGAAGTTCTCGCCGAATTGTCCGTGTACAAAGTCTGTCCTGCTGAGCTGGCTTTGCCAATAACGATAGGATTCGATCTGATAGACAAAGACGGCTCGCTGTTCACCTCCATGCCCAGCAAGATCACCTTGACCGTCTCCCTCCAAATTCAACCTGCCTACGCGACACCGGCCATGTATTGAATCCTTCCATATCCCCGTATGCACGGTCCGACCTCTCCATTCGATGTCCCGAGGAAGACCGACGTTGACCGATAATAGGCGATCCATACCTCTCAAAGACCCCCTGTGTTGAGTCTTGTCATTGGCGTTCGCGCGCCTCCGCCACGGTGAGTTCTCGATCAGGACCGTGTGGAATTACCGTCTGACCTGGCTCAAGACGCAGCTGCACGCCATCGAGTTGTACCGAAACGATGTCTGGCTCGAACGACATCAGTCCAGAAATGCGAGCAACCTCAGAAAATGGTTCGCGATATGACCATGCCCCGAGCTGTGTATCGCCGATGTCGTAATAGCTGCAAATTCCTTTGTACGGGCAGAAGGTTTGATGTTCCACCAATGTAAGCGCAGACTCATCGACGTCGGCGCGTGGAACGTACCAGCGAGGCGCGAACCCCGATTCGTACAGGACTACCGGTCGACTGGTGTCCGCGACTACTCGGTCATGAGATCGAACCACGAGATTGCGTGACGCTTGGCGAATGTCAATGCGGTGATAGCTGTCGCGGCATGACCCACGATCCGTTCATCCTCCTCGAAGAATGCATCCATGGCAGGCCATGCGAAGGCGACCCGTCCTTTCAACATGTTCGCGTAGCCAGGCAAATCGATGTGCTGCCATGCCGCCCGCTCTGCGTTATGTGTGCCCGCGCGCACGGCGTACCAGCTTGTAGGTCCAAGATCGCGGTGCTGAGTGGTGTGCTCAATGAGATGCAAGACATCCTGACCGATGTCCGATTCCGGAAAATAAGCCACCGGATACCGGTCCGGCTCGAAAAGCACAATGACATTTTCGCTATCGGCGATCCACGCTCCGCCAAAACGCACGCGCATGCGTCGACGCAGTGGTTCTGCATAGAGCAGTCTTTTCGGCAGCGGTTCGGGAACGAGGAACCGGCCGATTGCTCCGGGCGAAAGCGGACCTTGTTGCCAAGACAATCCCATTGCTCACCTCCTATGGTTTAGCTAAACAAGCTAAACGCTATGTTTCGGGCTCCAATAGCCAACCTTAGCGTCCCATCCGCGAAATTGCGGGCGCCGACAGAGTGACTGTACTTTTGCGATGTGATTCATTACCAGCCTCCAAGATTAGGTTCGACGATAGCCTCGTTCCTGTAGCACCCAGCCATTGCCGTCCGGGTCGGAAAAGCTGGCAAAGCTGGCGTAGTCTCCCCGCGCCGGATCGAGGCCCGGCGCGAACCCTCCATCCCAGGCCCCGGGAGGTGTCTTGTGCCGGATCTCACCGACCTCGACTCCCCGTTCGAGCAGAAGCCTCCGCGCAGCGTCGATATCTGTCACGACAAGATAAACCCCGCGGAGTGAACCGATGGG
This sequence comes from Silvibacterium sp., assembly GCA_049588475.1. Lineage (GTDB taxonomy): Bacteria > Acidobacteriota > Terriglobia > Terriglobales > Acidobacteriaceae > Silvibacterium. The sequence goes on from JBAVYX010000136.1 coordinate 3,487, forward strand.
GGCATCAGTGAGGCCGTTGCCAATCTGTATCGAGCAGCTAGAGCCAGGAGGCGTAAGCTGCACAACTCGAAAGGTGTTGTTCGGCGAATAATCGACGTCCAGGGTGAAGCCGACTTGATCGACATAGAACCGCAGCGCGCGGTCGACATTGCTTACCGGCAATGTGATGACTTCGACTGATAACGTTGCTGTTTCCATGGAAACTCTCCATCGCCGTTTCGGGTCCGAGATATTCTGTGCGATCTGTCAAATCGCTAATACAAGCCTCGTCTACTGGATGAGGCTTTGTCCGATTTGCCGTGAATCAAGGCTGGCGTGTGCCGTCGAAAATACGAAGACGCAGTTTGCTCATGAGCTCTACCTTTGCGGACCGGATAGCGAATCTTGGCACAGCCCGTCGACCAGCATTCTAGTCGATGGAATCGTCTTTCAGGAGAGCAACCCAGCGACTTCGGCGTGGCCACGCTCGTGGGCATAAGCGGCCGCAGTTTTCCCCTGATCGCAACAGGCTCTAGGATCCGCTCCATACTCCAGCAACAGCAGGACCACATCCCTTTTCCCGTTCGCCGCCGCCTGGTGTAGTGGAGCAAAACCTCCGGCTTGTGTCGCGTTTACATCTGCGCCGGCGTCAAGCAAGATTTTTACTGACTCCACGGAATTGCCCAGCGCAATACACGCATGCAGCGCCTGGTTGCGCAAGGGATTATGCGACACCTGATGCACATGCGCCCCATGCTCCAGCAGCAGGGTCACTGCCTCGGGCCCAGCAAACGCTGCCGAGAGATGCAGCGGAAGCCATCCATCCGCAGAGACGGCCCGCGCCATCATCGCATCGGCCGCGATGAGCGCCTGCAACCGCCGGCAATCGCCCAGGGCGGCAGCTTCGAAAACATCCAGATCACCGGTCCGCTCGCGCAAAAAGTCACGGATCACCGGCTGCCTGGTGTAAATCGACCACATCAGCGCCGACACCCCCTGCGCGTCCCGGCAGCGCGACAGCTCGGGCGTCTCCTCGACTGCAGCCGCAATCTCGGCTGTCTCCCCTTTGCGAATGAGGTTCAAAAAGTGCTGGCTCATGCCCCGAGTATAGCGACGATACACGGTCGGGGATGTGTCAAAGGCCGTGCATCCCCCAAAAGCAAAGACCGCACCCCTTATGCGGGTGCGGCTCTGTGGTTCTGGGTCGTGAGGGTTCGGCTCGGGCCAGTATCTGCAATCCGAGATTCGGATACTAGGCGGCAGCTATCAGCAAATGATCGATATGTGGTAGCGGCTTCAGCTCAGGTAGCGTTACCTGCACATAACTCCCATTCGCGACATCGGTAAATACCTGATTCGCGGTTTCTTCCACCCGGGTTGTGTTGATATGGAGCTTGCGAACGGCGATCATCGCTACTGTGGATAAAAGAAAGCGGTTAGGAATCTGCATTCCTGCGGAATAAACCAACTCAGATCGCATGTTGCCTCGTTTCTTGCCGATGATTTTCGGAGGGCCAGACTCAGGAACGAGGAGAGCCGAAAAGGGTGAAAAACCCTGCTGCGCCCGTCGAGCGCGCTGCTAAATACCAGCATACGCCGGCAGGCCGGGTTCCCCTAGGGAAATCGTGGGGCCAGCCAGCCTGCGGATTCCTAATTGAAGTGGACAGGCCTAATCATCCGTGTTCAGCAACTTGTGGAGCGTGGTCTTATGCTTCGACTTGCGCTTCTGCTCCCGCGGCGCGTCTTCGATGACACGCTCCGGCCTGGGCTGACCCACACGATCACGCGCGTTGGCCTTTACTGCCTTCACGGTGGAGAACGTCTTCTTTTTGGCTCGCTTTTTCGTCATTGTCTCAGGGATAAAGCCTAACGTAACACTTCCCCTCAGGACCCTGTTATCCATACAATACATTTGTAACAGCGACGGGTGGCTACCATGGAAGAGCGCGATTTTTTCGACGAAAAATCCGAACAAAAGACACATACTCTAACCTGTCCACACTGCGGCAAGGCGGATGAATACCAACTCTCATGGCTGGTGCGGCGCAAGAAGAGTTCCCTGCCCCGCAATGCGGACGAGCGCGACCGCGCCCGTTTCGCAAAAGCGCAATCCTACATGGTTCGCAAGGACGACGTGGCCGCCTGCAAGAACCTGCGCTGCCGTAAGCGCTTCGATGTAGCTGGATTGCAGTCCGTCGCGTTTCTGCAATCGGCTTGAACCGCAAATAACGTATTTTTTGCAAAGGAAACCCCGTCTGCTCGGCTTTGCGCCGGTTTGACTTTCGATGGAGCCGGACGTAATTCGTCCGAAACCTTGTCAGGCATCAAGTTTCATACCGTTCGAGCAACAGGAGGGCTTCCGATGCCGCTATCCCCCGAGCAAATCCAGTCAGCGTACTATGAGAAAACCGCGACAGGCTATGATGACGTCCACACTTCGTGTGAAGACAGCGAGCACTTCGCTGCACTCGAATTTATCGATGCAATCAGTGCGTCACTGAAGCTCGAAACGTTTCTGGATGTTGGCGCTGGAACAGGCAGAGGCGTGCGCTTTTTCTTGTCTCGCGGAAAAGACGTTCGGGGCATTGAACCGGTAGGCAAGCTTATCGAAGAGGGGGAACGTCGGGGTATTCCCTCAGGTCTGATTGCGGTCGGAAGTGGCGCAGCCCTGCCCTACGCGGACAATTCAATTGACGCAGTATTTGAATGCGGGGTGCTTCATCACGTCGCGCAGCCGAACAAAGTCGTTGCGGAAATGATGCGAGTTGCAAAAAAGGCCGTGTTCCTGTCTGACTCAAATCGTTTCGGTCAGGGAAGATCGCATTTCGTGCGGCTGCTGAAGCTTGCAATCTACAAGGCGAATCTCTGGAACGCCGCGCGGTTTGTTCAAACACGAGGGAAGATGTATCGCATCTCCGAAGGCGACGGGCTGTATTACTCGTACAGCGTTTTTGATTCGTATGACCAGCTGGCGAGCTGGGCAGATAAGATTTGGCTCGTGCCAACGTGTGAAGGCTCTGCTAAGGGGAGCTGGCTCCATCCACTTATCACTTCATCGCACGCACTCTTGTGTGCACTCAAGTCCTGACTGTCAATGATTGCTCACTTTTCCTGAGCGGCGTTTTCGAGGTTTGCGTTGGCATCCAATCGGCTCAGCCGGTACATCAGCAATGCGGCGCGCTTGGTATTGATGGGCTGTGCCAATAGATCCATGGTTTCACCCGGCGCGTGCGCACCCTCGCCCGTCGCCCCAATACCTGCCAGTCCGGGAAGCGGCGGGGATACGAAGGCGATATCTCCCGCTCCGCGCTTCATCGGATCGAGTTCCGGCATGGTTGCCAAACCCAGGCTGCTGTTCACCCGATTCAGAATCCCCAGGAGAGCTCGACTTCCCGCGGTGGGCGCCATCGCTGGATAACCCTCGCCAAACTTGATCGTCGCATTTGTCTTCGGCAAGTGCTGGGCAACGAGCGCCTGCATCTTCTTCTCCACGCGATCGCTCTGCTCGTTCGAAATCGTCCGAATGTCGCCGCTGGCATGGGCCACGGGGGGAATCACATTGTCCTTGCCGGTTGCGCTTCCCCCGATCCCGTCCTTTTCGACATGGATGGTCGTACCACCAAGAACCAGTCCCACGTTGAATGTGAGGTATTGCTCAGGCAACTGCGTTCGGAACGTGTCGAGAATGCGTGCAACCTCGTAAATTGCACCGTAGCCCTTGCCGTCGGAAAAGATTGCCGACGAATGACCCGACTCGCCCGATGCTTCAATCGTCCAAGAAATAGAACTGCGCCGGCTAATGCTGCCGTAGAAAACGCCATCCAGCCGGGGAGTTCCCTCGAACTCCAGGGCAACATCGCTGTGGCGCGCCGCAGCCAGCATGTCCCGCCGCGAAATCTCCGCCGGCTCGCCGTGCTCTTCCTCGTCGCCGCTCAGAACGATGGTGATCTCCATCTGCCCCAACACCCCTGCCGCCTGCAGAGCTTTGAGCGCATAAAGCATGTCCACCAGGCCGCCCTTCATATCGTTGACGCCCGGCCCGGTCGCAATATGCCCATTCACGGTGTAGGTCTGGAAGGGGCTGTCCTTCTCGAAAACCGTGTCCATGTGGCCGATCAACAGCATGCGCTTGCCGCATTTGGCCGGCTCTGGGCAGGGATGTTCGGCCACTAACGCTCCCGCACGCTGAACCTCGTCCATGGGGATCCACTGGACCTTGAACCCCAGCCCTTCGAGCTGCGGCATCAGCATCTTGCCTACAGCACGTACACCTTCCAGATTGTGCGTTCCGCTGTTGATGTCCACCAGCTTTGCGAGAAACGCATCCGCCGCCGGCTGGTTCGCGTCGACGTACGCGACGATCGCCTTCTCCGCTGGCGAAAGTGTCTGCGCCGAGGCGGTGACAGCCAGGGCTGACGCCAGAAAAAGTAGAAGCCTGCTTCGCATGATGGGAAAGGATAGCATCGAAGCGTGCATAGGGCAGCGGCTTAGATGTCGAGAACAATTCTTACGGGACTCCTGCTCTTATCCGCAATCTGCCACGCCCAGAGTCGGGGACCATATCTTGGCTTCGACAAGAATGATTACCCGGGCGACGAGCTGTTGCCCAGCTTGCGCAAAACGTTCGCCTATACCGGCTTCTGGTTGAACGATCCTCCCGGAATGACTTCGAATCGCTGGGCCGGCAAGCGGGCGGTTCTCCAGAAGGCGGGCTTCGGCTTTTTGATTCTGTTCAACGGCCGCCTCGATGCACAACTCAAGGACCAGGATGTCGCAGCGTTAGGCACGGCGGACGCAGAGGCCGCAGTCCAGGGCGCCCGGCGCGAAGGCTTCCCTCCGCATGTCCTCATTTTTATCGACCAGGAAGAAGGTGGCCGGCTATTGCCCGAGCAGGCGACCTATCTGAGCGCGTGGTTTGCAGGTGTGGTCAGTGCGGGGTTGCGCGCCGGCATCTATTGCTCTGGGATCGCTGTGCCAGATGGCAAGAGCACTATCTCCACAGCAAAAGACGTAGCTGCGCGTTTTCCTGAAGTAAAGCAATGGATCTTCAATGACCAATGTCCACCATCGCCTGGCTGTGTCGCTAAAGCCGCCGATCCGACGAAAGGCGGAATCAAGAACGCGCTCGTGTGGCAGTTCGCGCAGTCGCCTCGATCGCACTTCGCCGCCTCCTGTAAGGTTGGCTACGCTGCCGACAAAAACTGCTACGCGCCAAGCCTGCCGCAATCTGGTAAGACGATGCTCGACATGAACACCAGCAACGAAGCAGACCCCTCTGCGGGCCGTTAGCGGGCGCATTGGCGACCCAGGGGACAGACACGCTATACTGACGCGTTTGCTATGAAGATTCTTGTTTGCATCAAGCAGGTCCCGCAAAAGGACGCTCCGCTCAAGCTGAACGATGACGGCACGTGGATTCGCGAGGACGTCTCCTATGAAGTCAACGAGCCGGACGCCTATGCTCTGGAAGAAGCTCTGCGCCAAAAGGAAAAACATGGTGGCGAGGTAACGGTGGTCACTGCCGGCCCGGCGCGGGCCTCGCAGGTGTTGCGCGAGGCGCTGGCGAAGGGCGCGGACAGGGCTATCCATCTGGAGGACGACAAATTCGTCCGGCTGGATTCCGCCAACACGGCGCGTGCCATCGCCGCGGCTGCAGCCGAGGAGAATTTCGACCTCATCGTCACCGGTCTCCAGTCGGACGATTACGGCTGCGCGCAGACCGGCGTTCTGCTGGCTGAGATTCTGGGCTTGCCCCACGCCACCATCATCATCGGCATCGAGAAGACGGATGACGGCCTGCATCTCAAGCGCGAATTAGAGGCAGGGCATTACCAATTCATCGATATGAAGATGCCTGCCGTGCTGACCATTCAGAGCGGTATCAACAAGCTGCGCTATGCCACGCTGATCGGTATAAAACAGGCGAAGATGAAGCCCATGCGCAAGGTAGGTTGGGCAGACATCGAGGCCAAACTGAGCAAGAACCAGCAGGAGATCGAACGCCTTTACATTCCCCAAAAACAGAAAAAGACGGAAATGATTCAGGGGTCGGCAGGCGAGGCGGCGCGAAAGCTGGTTGAGTACTTGAAAAATGAAGCTCGCGTGATTTAATGGCATATGAGGCGTCGCAGCGTCTGGCAATACCTGTTACGAGAGAAAGGGTCAGGAGAGAAAGACACCATGGCAAATTTGACGATACCTGCCGAAGAGCGCGGATTGACACCCGAGCAGGTCGAAACCATAGACAAGCGCCGCCAGTGGGGGCTGACCTTTCAGGTGATCTCCGGACAACTCGCCTTCTTTGCCGTACTGCTGACGCTTTGGACCGGCCAGGACCTGACCTATTCGCCGCGCGGGATGCATCCCATGTTCTATTACAACGTGCTTACCGGCGTGCTGGCGGTGATCTTCGGCATTTACGGAACCCATTTGAAGCGGGGCTCACAGGAGTTCTGACTCAGCGTCCAGCTGCACAATGATCTGGCAGGGCTTCGGCCCTGCCTTACGTTTGAGAGGAAGCAATGGCAGACAGCATTCTGGTGGTTGCGGAGCAGCGCGAGGGCAAGCTGAACCGAGTTTCGCTCGAGACGATCGCGGCGGCCCAGGCGATCTCGAAAAATACAGGCTGGCAGGTCGAAGTCGTACTGCCCGGCCACGGCATCGACGCTCTCGCTCAGGAACTCGCGCAGAAGGCCGCTGCCAAAGTGTATGCGCTCGAAGCACCGGTTCTCGAGGCCTACACCTCCGATGCCTACGTCCACGCGCTGAAAGACTTCATTGGGGACAAGCAGCCGAAGCTGGTGCTTTTTCCACATACGTACCAGGTTCGCGATTTCGCGCCACGGCTGGCCCTGGCACTTGACCGGACGCTTATCTCAGACACTGTCGACTACAAATACGAAGGCGGAAAGCTGCTCTTCACGCGGCAGATGTTTCAGGGAAAATTTGCCGCGGATGTTTCGTTCGTGGGAGACAGTCCCTGGCTTGCGACCATCCAGATTGGGGCTTTCCGAGGCGATCAGGCTGAAGCCGGTTCGGCGTCTGTCGAGAATGTAGCCGCTGCGGTTGCGGATGGTCCGGTGCGGGTGACTCCGCATCAAGTTTTTCAGGAGGCGAAGCAGGCTGTCGATCTGTCTCAGGCCGAAGTCATCGTCGCCGTAGGGCGCGGCATCAAGGAACAGAAAAATCTCTCGCTGGCGGAAGAGCTGGCGAAGACGCTTGGCGGCGAGGTTGCCGCATCCCGCCCCATCTGCGACAACGGCTGGCTGCCGCTCGAACGGCAGATCGGGTCGTCGGGGCAGACAGTCGCTCCGAAGCTCTACTTCGCGCTGGGTATCAGCGGGGCCATCCAGCACATCGTCGGAATGAAGGGCTCGCGAACGATCGTCGCTATCAACAAGGATGCTGAGGCTCCGATTTTCGAGATCGCCGATGTGGGCATTGTGGGAAATCTCTTCGATGTAGTGCCTGCTGTGACGGAAGAGATCAAGAAGGCGAAGGCGGGAGCGTAGCAAACTGCTTTCATGTTTGTTGTCGGGCTTTGAATCGTCGAGCCTTCATCCGGTTGCCACAGATTTTCATATCGCACCATCTTCTGGTGTGGTTCTTGCTTGTGTCCAGGAAGAGCCACCGGCACTCGGCACTAGCGCACGCTCGCACGCTGCGCACCTCTGTGGACGTCATCAGCTCGGATGCGCTCAGTGACACTAACCAAAGAGGAAGCTCAACTGCCTCGGTCGTCTCCGACCACTCCCACGCCAGACGTGAATCCTCCCAACAGAGTGTTTGATGGGCATGCGCCACTTTGAAGTATTGCTCCAGTTTTCTGACTGATGCGGCAGAGGGAATCCACCCATCCAATCCGGCATAGAAAACCTCCGCTATGACCTCGCGAAGCTCGGTGCAGTTCTTCAGTACCTGCGCGCCTGTGCCGCTGTCTACGGTTCGCATGAGCTGTTGCACCTGTCTCGGAGTCAATAGTTTCGATTGCTCAGCAAACCGAAGAAGATCGTTGTAACTTTTCAACAATTCTTCAGGTCCGGCCTGGCGGAAGCGCCAGTCCAGCGTGTTGACGAAATCAAGCGTCGGGTGGGCTGCAATCAATTGAAAAACTGGATATGGGCTGGCCTTGCTCATCACCTCAAAATAACCCTCTAAATCATATTGACAGGTTACCATGAGGACCGTAAATATAGTAACCATCTATGGCGAATACAACGGTTATCCAACCGCAGACGAGCACCCCATCCAGGCTGTTTGATATCCGCGTCGTGTCGGCCTTCTTCGCGATCTACGTTCTTTGGGGAACAACATTTCTAGCCATCCGGATAGCCGTGCAGGAATTGCCGCCACTCTTTGCAGCTGGAACGCGATTCTTCATAGCAGGGGCTGTGCTTTACGGTTTCATGCGCCTTAGACAGCAACCCCGGCCAACAACGACTCAATGGCGTAGCCTCGCGATCATAGGGCTCCTCATGTTCGTTGCAGAGTATGGGCCTTTATTCTGGGCGGAGAAATATGTCCCGTCCGGAATCGCATCTGTCCTCGAAGCGACGCTTCCGCTGATCACGATCGTGCTGGAGGTTTTCGTCTTTCGACTCCAGCGGTTTGGCTGGAGTCTTTTTGTTGCTACATTGCTGGGTTTCTGCGGAGTCGGAGTGCTGCTGCTCCAGGGCGGTGGGCAACAGGTCGGTGTGCTCCCCTGCATCGCGATCCTCGCCGGAGCTACTGCGTGGTCGTTGGGTTCGGTACTGAACCGCTCACTGGAGTTGCCAGAATCGAAACCGCTGACCGCGGGTGCGGCGATGTTGCTGGGTGGCGGAATGCTTCTCGCGCTGTCGGCATCGTTTGGGGAGATGCATTCGCTCCGGCAGGTTTCCTTCCGCGCTGTACTTGCCTTGCTCTATCTCATTGTCTTTGGATCTCTTCTCGGCTTCACAGCTTTCGTTTGGCTGCTCGCGCGTATGCCGGCAACTCGCGTTGCAAGTCATGCTTATGTCAACCCGATCGTCGCGGTCCTACTCGGCTATTTTGTTGCAGGGGAAATCATCACCACGCGAACGCTTATCGGAACGGCTCTCGTTCTCATGAGCGTCTTCCTTATCCTGCGTAAGACGAAGACAACGACCTGAACCCCGCAAGCCAGCCAGTGCGAGTACCTCAAGACGAATGCCAGGTTACCCAAGGCCCGGTTCTCCGCTCGTTGGACTCTCTATTCTGACGCACACGCGACAATCGACCGATCATTGCGTGAAGAGTGACAGAGGAATCGCTTCGCCCATTGCGCGGTAGCCTGCTGGCGATGGGTGCAGGTGGTCGCCGCTGTCATATAACGGCAGAAGGCGCTCGGGATGGCTGGGGTCGCGAGTCACCTGATCGAAATCGACGACGGCGTCAAAATGGCCGGGAGCGCGAATCCACTGGTTGATGGCCTGCCGGTCGGCGTCGCTGGCCGGTCCCGGATGATAGTAGTCCGATCCCATATAAGGAAGAATGGTTCCGCCAATCACTCGGATGCCATGAGCATGTGCGCGGGCGATGATTTGCTCGTATGCGGCCAGGATGCGGTGAACAAGAGCGCTGTGCTCGGCGGGGCTCACTTCTGCGATGCGCGTAAGGCCGCCGAGGTCGTTCACACCCTCCAGCACAATCAGATAGCGGACGCCGGGCTGCGCGAGCACGTCGCGGTCAAAACGCGAGAGCGCGTTTGGACCCAGACCGTCGGTAAGAAGGTGATTGCCGCCGATGCCCTGATTCAGGACTCCCCGGGTGCGCGTGGCGGGATTGGCCTGAAGGCGCTGGGCGAACACATCGGGCCAGCGATCGTTTGCGTTGGTTGTCGCGCCATGGCCATCGGTGATGGAGTCTCCCAGGGTGACGATGGAGACTGCGCCAGACGGTTGGACGACATCCACTCCCGAGAGCAGATACCAGTGGTCTACTTTTTTCGCATCGGGAAGGTCGGCGGCGGAGACGAGATTGCCGTGAACTGAATAGGAGGTAGCACGCGAGCCGGGATGCCCGGTCTGTTGCGCCGGAGGCGTGTCGAGATACAGCGAGACGGCGAGGTCGGAGAGCGGGGCCATTGGATAATCGATGGGATCGGAGATGTATTCAGCGCCGGCGGGAACGATCACGTCGGGATTGCCGGAAAAGGTGAGCGCCTTGTCGGTGGCAGGATTTATCCTCGACGAGGCAGCAGACAACGGTTTTGCAATGTGGATGGCGGCAAAGTGCAGCGGCTCGGTTCCAAAAGCATTCGAGAGATGGACGCGCAGAGTCGGACCGCCGATGGAAAGATGCACGATTTGCCTAAGCGTTGCGTCGCGAAGATCGTCGGGCGCAAGGGAGTTGGCCGGTTCGGGTATCTGCTGGGATGCGGCCCAAGATCCCACCCAGTTCCCCTGAGCTCCAGACACCTGGGCTACGATCTTCAGGGTTGCGAGCGTCAGAAAGAAAGTGAGTATCAGCGTTTTCTTCGGTATCGATCTCATAATTTCGTCCTGATTGTGGATGCGAGAGCCGATCGCTGTCCACTGAACCTTGTACTATAGTCAGTCGCCCATGATCACTTTTCGCAAACCGCTCGAAGGCATCGATCGCCCGCAAATGGAGGCCGACGTTGTCATCGTCGGCGGAGGCCCGGCGGGTATGGCGTGCGCGCTGCGACTCTCGCAGCTTATCGATGCGCATAATGTTAACAATGAGTCGCCGATCTCGAAGGAGAACATCTACGTTCTTGAGAAGGCGCGTGAGGTTGGACAGCATTGCCTGTCGGGAGCGCTGCTAGACCCGCGATCGATGCGCGAACTCCTGCCTGGATTTGAAAACGAAGCGCCGATCGACGCGGAGGTCACGAAAGAATCCGTTTACTTTCTCAGCAAGGACAAGGCGCGCAAATTCCCGATCATGCCTCCACCGCTGCGCGACCACGGAAACTACGTTATTTCGATCAATAGGTTCGTCAAGTGGCTCGGGCAGAAGGTCGAGGAGGCGGGCATCACGGTCTTTACCGGTTTTGCGGGGTCGGAGCTTCTGTTTGAGGACGACAGTCACGACGCAGAAATCACGCGTGTCGCCGGAGTGCGCACTGACGACAAAGGCATAGACAAGCAGGGCCAGCCGAAGGCAAATTTCGAGCCGGGATATGACCTGCGCGCGAAGATCACCATCCTCGCTGAGGGCACGCGGGGCAACTGCGCGAAGCAGCTGATTGAGCGCCTTCGCCTGGAAGACCCGAAGCACGCGCAGACCTATGGCGTCGGCGTCAAGGAACTCTGGGAGATTCCCGCGGGCCGCGTGGCCAAGGGTGAAGTGATCTACACGCTGGGCTATCCGCTCACGACACACGAGTATGGCGGGGCGTGGATTTACGGCATCAGCGACACCCTCATCTCAATCGGCTACGTGACGGGCCTCGACTATGAAGACCCGCGCACTGATCCTCACCACGTCTTCCAGGATTTCAAGCTGCACCCGTTGGCCCGCCGCATCCTGGAAGGCGGGAAGATGGTCCGCTATGGCGCGAAAAGCCTCCCTTACGGCGGCTGGCTCACTATGCCGCGTATTTACGGAAACGGCTGGATGCTGCTTGGGGACTCAGCGAGCTTTCTCAATTCGCAGCGGCTCAAGGGCATTCACCTGGCGATCAAGAGCGGCATGCTGGCTGCGGAAACGGCTTTCGACGCGATGCTCTCAGGTGACAGCTCCGCTGATACGCTGAGCGAGTACAAGGCGGCCATCGATGCCAGCTGGATCAAGGACGAGATGTACGCCGTGCGCAACTTCCACCAAGGATTTGAGCACGGGCTGTATGACGGACTGGTTCGCGCCGGCATTCAGCAGTTGCTGCGCGGCGGGAATCTGGGGCCGGACTCGACGAATCATGCGGGGTATCTTCGCATGAGGCACGTGGATGAGCTGAGCTTTTACGGCGACGGGCGTGACCACTTCCTGAGCAACGCGAAAGGCGACGGCAAGCTTACCTTCGACCGACTCACAGACGTCTACCACTCCGGCACGAGACATGACGACGACCAACCAGTGCATCTGGTAATTAAGAATCTGAATATCTGCAACACGCGCTGCGTGGAGGAGTATGGCAACCCCTGCCAGTACTTTTGCCCTGCCGCGGTGTATGAGATGGTCGAGACTTCATCTGAAGACGTCCAAGGCGCTCCCGCAAAGCAGCTTCATATCAACTTCGCCAACTGCGTCCATTGCAAGACCTGCGACATTATGGATCCCTACCAGATCATCAATTGGGTTCCACCGGAGGGCGGTGGCGGCCCTAACTACGACGGGATGTGATTTGGCTGTTTCCCGACCATCCGTTTTGGGCAGCGTGTGTCCGCCATTTGGCTGTGGTCTGGTCTGCCTTTCCAATGTCGTTCCTATCGGTTCCTGACCTATAACAAGCGTTTTTACAGCCACTTCCAGCAAGTACCTGAACCAAAAGCTAAACCCCCTTCGCGCCCGCAATAGCCTTACCAGCTGAGGCTCCTGCTGGCTCGGTTTTCTATTGCTGCTGCTGGGCCTGCTGCAAGAGCAACAACGGCTCGGCTGGAGGTGGCGGGGGGGCCTGAGCTTTTTCGACCAGCATCGACCAGTCTTCGGGAATGGGCATTTCCTGATCGAGCGCCGGGGCTTTTTCCGACGCGGTCACCTGCACGGCAACATAGAGATCGCTCTCCGTACGGCCAAGAAAAATGCCCTTGGTCGGCGGAACGTCCGCATAGTCGCGCCCCAACGCAGTGCGGATGTGGCGGTCTCTCGCAATGAGGGCATTGGTCGGGTCAAAGCCTACCCAGCCCAGATGGGGCAGGAATGCTTCCACCCAGGCATGTGTCGCATCGGAGATCGAGCGGTCTTTGTCTTCCTTGCGACGGTAGAGATATCCGCTCACGTAGCGGCACGGAATGCCCAACTGCCGGACGAGGGTAATCATGATGTGGGCAAAATCCTGGCAGACGCCCTGCCGCGAACTGAGAGCCTCATCGATGGGCGAATCCACGCGCGTTGTCCGGGGCGAATAGCTGAAGTGGTCGTACAGGTTCTGGTTCAGCCCACGGAGCAGCACCATAGGATCGTCCCGGCGGCATACGCCTAGCTCGCGCGCCAGCTCGTCCAGTGCCGGCGTGGGAGTAGTGAACTCGCTGGGCAACAGCATCTCCCAGTAATCTCCCTCGGCCACGATCGCATCCAGCTCGCGCCACGCGTCGGGAGAGAGGAAGCTCGGCACCTCCGCGAGCGGCTGGTGCTCCACGAGCGACTCCGCGATGATCACCAGTTGCTCGTGCTGACCCGGAGTGTCAAAGTGGTGCACATTGTTGCTCAGGTGATCGCGGTAGGAGAATACGCGGCACCGCGGGCTTACGGAGAGCGAAAATGTCAGGCAGCGCTGGTTGCTGTCGCTGCGGGGGTGCATGCGCACTTCCATCACACTCTCGCTCACCGCCTTCGCGTACACGAATTTCGTCAGGTGTCGAATGGAGTAGAAAAGCATTAATTGCCCTCGTTGCCCCTACATTGCCAGCGCGGTCTGCACGGAGTATTGGATGTAAACCTCATAAATGAGGTCGTGAATCTGGCGGCACTGCTCGAGAATCCGGCGCAGGTAGCGTGTCGGGTCCTGCGCCAGTATCTCGGAAATCTGTCCATATCCGAGCGATGCCTTCAGCTTGCCTGAAACGCGCATCAACTCCGTCGCATGGTGCCCGTGCGACTCCTGCTGGATGCAATCGAGAGACTGGTAGACCCGGTCGACCGAGTAACGAATTGAGTGTGGAAATTCGGGGTCCAGCAGCAAAAATCCCAAAATGCGCTCGTAGGTTAGATCGGCAGTATAGACCTTGCAATACGCCTCGAACGCGGTACAGGTGCGCAGCAACCCAAGCCATTCCAGGTATTCGTACGCGTCGACCGTATCATCAACGTCGGCGAACACCTCCTGCTGATAGACGCCAAGCAGCTTTGTGGTCGCCGTGGCGCGCTCCAGGAATTGTCCGACCTGGAGGAATTGCCAACCCTCGCCGTGGCTGAGGGTTGTATCCGTCACGCCTTGAAACAAATGCACGCCGTCGATCAGCGCTGGCAGAAACTCGGCGAGTTGTGTATCGGAAGGCGAAGCAGGCCGCAGCCGTGAGATCTCATGAAACAGCCGGTTCAGCCGCTGCCACTGCTCGGTGCTGATCGCCTCGCGAATCTGACGGGCATTCTCGCGCGCGGCAAAGACGCAAGCCGTTACTGAGGCGCCGTTCGACGTATCGAAGCACAACGTGTGAACGAGCGAAGACACGTCGTCAATCCACTCGATGTCGCGCGGATGACCGAGCGCCGCCAGCACACGCTGCCATCTGCGTTCCTCGCTGACTGCCGATTTATCTAGCATGAGGCCCATGTTGATATCGACGAGGCGCGCGGTATGCTCGGCGCGCTCAAGGTAGCGGCTGGTCCAGTAAAGACTGTCTGCAACGCGTGAAAGCATAGCTTATCCCAGCACCCAGGTATCTTTGCTGCCGCCGCCCTGCGATGAATTTACCACCAGGGATCCCTTGCGCAAGGCCACGCGCGTCAGGCCGCCAGGAACGATCGTGACCTTGTCTCCAAACAAAATGTAGGGGCGAAGGTCGACGTGACGCGGCTCGATGTTGCCGTCCTCGAGGAGGCATGGAGAGCGCGAAAAATCGAGTGTGGGCTGCGCAATGTAGTTGCGCGGATTCGCCTCGATCCGCCGTCGAAACTCCTCGCGATCCTCGGCGCTGCTGTGTGGACCGATCAGCATGCCGTATCCGCCCGACTCGCCCACTGCTTTTACGACCAGCTTGTCAAGATTGACGAGCGTATGCTGGCGCTGCGACTTGTCCGTCATCAGGTACGTTTCAACGTTGTTGATGATGGGTTCTTCGCCTAGATAGTAGCGAATAATCGCCGGAACATAGGCATAGAGCGCCTTGTCGTCGGCTACGCCTGTGCCGAAGGCATTCGCCAGCGTCACGTTGCCGGCACGATATGCATTGAACAGACCGGCAGCGCCCAGTATCGAATCCGAACGGAAGGCCAGGGGATCGATAAAGTCGTCGTCCACGCGGCGGTAGATCACATCCACGCGCTTCAGGCCACCCGTCGTCCGCATATAGACAACGTTGTCATGGATGACCAGATCGCGGCCCTCTACCAGTTCAATCCCCATCTGGCGTGCCAGGTAGGTGTGCTCGAAATACGCCGAGTTGTATACACCCGGAGTCAGCAGAACGATCGACGGCTCGAGCCGCCCCTCGGGCGCGATCGAGCGCAGGGTGCTGAGCAAGGCCTGCGTGTAATGTTCGATGGGCCGAACACCATAGCTGTGAAAGAGATGCGGCAAGGTGCGCTTCATGATGCGACGGTTCGTCAGCATATAGGAGACGCCGCTCGGAACCCGCAGATTGTCCTCGAGCACCACGTACTCGCCGCTCTTTAACCGCAGCAGGTCTGTACCTGCTATCGCTACATAAACATTGCGCGGCACCTGCAGGCCCCGCATCTGGCGACGAAAGTGCTGACAGCTATAGACGATCTCCCGCGGAATTACGCCCTGCGTCAGGATCTTGCCTTCGTGGTAGACGTCGTGCAGAAACAGATTGAGGGCGGTAATGCGCTGCGTCAGCCCGCGCTCAATTACGTCCCACTCTTCACCTGTCACCAGCCTGGGAATCAGGTCATAGGGAAAGATGCGCTCCGTTCCCTCTTCGCGGCCGTAGACAGTGAAGGTGATGCCCTGCATCAGAAACGAAACGTCGGCAGAGTGTTTGCGGCGCTGCAGTTCCTCGCGCGGCAGGCCGGAAAGAACCTTCAGCAGCGCGGCGTAGTGCGGACGAATGCTGCCAGCGGCCGCGAACATCTCATCGAAGGTTTGATCGAGGAAATATTCCCGCAGCAGCGGATTGTCGAATTCACCGCGTGACAACGTTGTACTCATCCGGTTTCAGAATCCTGAAGCCTTAAAGCTAAATGGACTGCTCCCCACCGCTCGCTGAAATAAGAGGCTTTGCAGTTCGTAGTCTTGAGGGAGACAGCCGGTAAAGCACGATGAAGCCAAAACGTACCCTTTTGTAACATGAGTGTCAGATAGCAGCAAGAATTCGCTCATTCAGGTGGCGGCCGCGCCTTGCAAATCGTTCAAAGGCTTCTAGATGCCTAAGTGGCGCAGAATTGCGGCTGTCACATCCACGGGTGCTTCCCGATGTGGGAAGTGGCCGATGCTATCCAGGAGAACCCGTTGATATCCCGCGGTAAAGTGCGCCTCCAGACCCTCGGATTCACTCGGCGCATCACAGAAATCCGACATTCCCTGAATCATTAGAGTCGGAGTGGATATTGTTCCCACTTCGACCGCCATCGGTCGGGCTCCGGCCCCAGGTATTCGATTTCGTTGATGGCTTCCGGCGTTCTCAGAAAAGCAGGCATGTCCGCAGGGCAGACTTTCAACGGCAAGCCGGTTGATCATCTTATGACCGAGCGTAGCCCATCCGAACGACGGTGGAACGGAAAGAAACGGGAGCAGAGCAAGAACTGCGAGACGGCGCAGGTGAGCGTATAGAGCCTTACATGCCGGGAGTATACCGAGCCTTACCGCTAATGGCCGGATCGCCCTACTACAAGAAAGCCTATGAAGGCGCCAGAGTAAGCGCACAGCGGAGCTGCTTGAGCCAGTACTGCCTAACTCCCGAACAAAGGACGAACGACAATTTAGAGCGAGTCGCCTGGCTTGCCTGGTGTTGTAGATTGATTCAAAAGCCAACTTCGTGCCAATGTGGATGGCAGATCGCAGACCTTGTGCTGCAATAACTTGTATGGTGAGTGCTCGAATATCCTATACTTTTAATAACTTTGAAAGACTTTCCCTTGTTCTCTTTGTATCTGCGGGTGAATAGCTGAAGCACGCGTATTCGGTGATCGGGAATCAGTGAGATGCCCGCCGCATCGCAGACACAGTATGACCAGTAAATGCTTAAGGCGTCGGCCACGATCTTGGAACGGTCAACAGCCAGCTCTTCTCTCGAGCGACTGAAGTGATTTTGCCCCGAAACGCGCGTACGCAGACTATCGTTTTTGTCACAGCTCTGGCACTTTCCCTGAGCGGTGTATTCGTGTTGGCGCATGCCATGCGCTCTCCGGAACCCGATCTTCAGCGGCTTTTCTGGTTCATCGCCTGCTGGCTTGTAGCCCAGATTCTGCTCATCGCCGCCAGCATCTCGAGTTTCAGGTCTTTCCATCGGCAAAGACAGGCAGAACGGCAACTCCAGCATGTTGCCCAGCTTCAACAAAGCATCCTTGATTCAGCCGGACCCATGATCATTGCGGGCAATCTCGACGGCGATCTGCTCGTCTTCAACCCCGCCGCGGAACGTATGCTGGGTTATACCGCAAACGAAGCTTGCGGAAAATTAAAAGCCAAGGATCTCTTCCCCGAAGGCGAAATGGAGCGCGTCGGCCAACAAATGGTTAGCTCGCTCAGCCGGGTGCACGCAGCCTCCAGAGCCCAGACCGAGTCTTCCATCCTCCACAATTTCGTTCAATACGTCACCAGCTTTCCAGCCAGCCGCGTCCGCGGTGTTGAGATGCAATATCGCCGCAAAGATGGCAGCACCTTCCCGGCGATGGTCTATCTTGCCGCTGTGCGCTCCCCTCAGGGCGAGGTTACCGGACTGGTCGCCATCAGCATGGACCTGACCGCAACCAGGCGCGCGGAACAGGCCCTGCGGGAGAGCGAAGAGCGCTATCGGGACATCTTCGAAAACGCCATCGAGATGATCGCCACGCTCAGTCCGAATGGGCGCTACCTGTATGTCAACCCCGCCTGGCAAGCTCTCTTCGGCATTAGCAGCGACGGCTTTGAAGGGCTGATGAGCTTTGAGTCGCCTTTCCCGCCCGCAGTGCAGGCCGAGGCAGCCGCGCTTTTCCGGCGCGCCTTGAATGGCGAGCCGATCGAGCGAGAACCGCTTCACCTGCGAAGCACCGACGGGGCCCGAGTGGAGGTCGAAGCCAGCCTGAGCTGCCGCCGCGACGAAGGCCGCGCCGTTTCAGTGCGTTGCATCTTCCGCGACGTGACCCAGCAGAATCGCCGCGAACGGCGGCTGGGAATGCAGCTTGAACTCAGCCAAATCGTGGGCGAGTCCATATCCCCGGATGAAGCCTTGCCCAGGGTGTTGGGCGTGCTGTGCACAACCCTCGGATACGATCTCGCGAACCTTTGGGTAGTGGAGGAGATTCAACAGCACATTCGCTTCGATTGCAGCTGGTCGGCGCCGGGCCGCGTCTTTGAAGAATTTCAAAGGGAGACCACTTCGCGGGTCTTCAGCCGCGGTGAGGGACTGCCCGGCTACGTCTGGGCCCTAGGCGCAGCCAGATGGGTTGCCGATATACGCGAGGATCGCGGGTTTCTTCGCGGCCAGGGCGCACGATTTGACGGCATTACGACAGCTTGGGCAGTACCGGTGCGGGTGGGAAATCGTATCATCGCGGCTGTCGAATTTTTCAGCCGCCAGCGCCGCGAAGAAGACTCCGAAACCATGGCTACGGTTGAAACGGTCTGCGCTTCCATCGGCCAGTTCATGGCGCGCTCGGCTCAGGAGAGCCGGGTGCGCGAGCTCAACCAGCAGAACGAACTTATCCTGAGGTCGGTAGCTGACGGCATTTTCGGCGCCGATGCTGAGGGTCGAGTCGATTTCGTCAATCCCGCTGCCGCCGAGATGCTTGGAGCGTTGCCCTCTGAGCTGACTGGACGCCCGGTCCATTCCATTATTCACTCGGGCGCGTCCGGAGAGGTCTGTGACGATCAGTGCCGTGCCCGGCGCGCCTTTCTGCTGCACGAAAGCACAAGCGGGCAGGACGTCTTCTACCGCATGAACGGAGCCTCTTTCCCGGTTGAATTCTCCGTCACCCCCATGCTCGAAGATGGGATCATCATCGGCAGCGTGCTCAGCTTCCGCGACATCGGGCAGCGCTACGCACTCGACCGCATGAAAGACGAGTTTGTCTCCACCGTCAGTCACGAGCTGCGTACCCCGCTTACTTCGATCCGCGGCGCCTTAGGATTGTTATCCTCGGGACTCCTCGGTGAAATTAACGACAAAGCCGCCAACCTCCTGCGCATCGCCCTCTCCAATTCCGACCGCCTCGTTCGTCTCATTAACGACATTCTCGATCTGGAACGCATGCAGTCGGGCCGAGCGCCACTCAATTTCCGCCCCTGCGCTCTGAACGAAGTAGCACAGCAGGTCGTTGACGCCATGCAGCCCATGGCGGAGGCCGCGAGTATTCGCCTGATGCTCAAGACTGAACCCACACCCATCGAAGGTGACCCCGACCGTCTGCAGCAGGTCGTCACCAACTTGCTCAGTAATGCGATCAAGTTCTCTCCCGCCGAGTCCAATGTCTACGTCGAGGTCGAGCCAGCCGATGATGGAGCAATCCTCACTGTGATCGATGAGGGACGCGGAATCCCCACTGATAAGCTGGAAAGTATCTTCGATCGATTCCAGCAGGTTGATGCCACTGACGCCCGTCAGAAAGGTGGAACCGGCCTCGGACTCGCCATCTGCCGCACGATTATTCAGCAGCATGGCGGACGCATCTGGGCCGAGCACAATGCGGATTGTGGTGCGACCTTCTGCATGTTCCTGCCGCAGCGAGCGAGACTTGATTTGACGCCAGAAGCCAGCAATTTCATGAACGAATCTTTCACGAGGGAAGATACGGTCCTCATTTGCGAGGGCGATTCAGGCGCCCGCAAGCAGATCGTCGAAGTGCTGCGCAAGCGGAACTACCGCATCCTGGAAGCGGAGAACGGTGAACAGGCAGTCCATCTCGCGCGGCAATTTTCTCTTGGCGCCATTCTGCTTGGCGTATCGAATCAGCGGCGCGACGGTCTGCTGACGCTGCGCGCTCTCAAGCAAGATCCGATGACAGCACAGATTCCGGTCGTCGTTCTTAGCTTGCTTTCCCTAGGGGAGCGGCCAGCCGAGGCTCAAACCGCAGACTCATGGCTTGAGAAGCCTATCGACGAAACGCTGCTCCTCGCCGAGTTGGCTCGTCTCCTCCAGGGATCGAGCGAGCACGCGACGGTTCTACTGGTTGAAGACGACGAGGACCTCGCTCGCGTGATCCTGGCATCCTTCGAGCACGCCGGCATCGTCGTATACCATGCTCCGCGCCTGCGCCACGCCATCGAGTTATGTGAGACGGTCCGTCCGGACCTCATCATCCTCGACCTGGCGCTACCCGATGGCGATGGTCTCGAACTTGTCGATTGGCTACGGACCCAAAAAGAACTTCGCCGCCTGCCGCTGGTTGTCTACTCCGCCCGCGAGGTTCCCAGCTCCGAACGCAAGCTGTTTCAGTTGGGCCCGACTGAATTTCTCACCAAGACGCTAGTGCAGCCCCAAGAGGTCGAAGCTCTCGTTTTCACTCTGCTTCGCCGCTACGGGCCTGCGGAACCGCAGGCGGATGAAGCCCTCAGAGGACACTCCTAGCACCATCTTACGGGCCAGGCTTAGCCCTACTCTTACAGCAAAGGATTTTCCCCATGCAACGCCGCATCCTGATCATTGACGATGAAGACGATATTCGGCAGGTGGCAGCTCTCAGCCTTGAAACGGTAGCCGGATGGGAGGTGGTTACCGCGAACTCCGGCGCCGACGGCATTCGCAGTGCACAGGTTGAAAAGCCCGACGCGATTTTGCTGGATGTAATGATGCCTGGCATGGACGGTCCGACCACCTTCCTGGAGATCAAGAAAAATCCCGAAATCGCAGGAATCCCAGTGATCCTGCTGACCGCAAAGGTTCAGGGAGCGGATCAGAAGCGCTTCGCGAACCTCGGTGTCTCTGCAATCCTTTTCAAGCCCTTCGATCCGCTCACTCTCGCCCAACAGATGTCGGATGCCCTCGGATGGAAAGACTAGCCGCGCGATGAGCCAACCACCCGATCACCACGCACAAAATCTGGAAGTGTTGCTCCAGGCTCTCTGGAAAAGCAACTATGCAACCATCCTGGAACGCCTCAAAACTCTGCGCGGCGCACAAAACGAGCTCGCCATGGGGCAGCTAGATAACCAAACCCGCACAAACGCCGAAGCAGCCGCTCATAAGCTTGCAGGAGTTCTCGGCACCTTCGGCCTGCCGGAGGGCAGCAAGTTCGCCTCAAGGATTGAAGTCTTACTCGCACAAGAAACTTCGCTCAACGCTGAAAGCGAAGGGTTACTGAGTGCATGGCTGGACAAACTCGAGGCGGTCATCGCTTCCAAAACCTGAGAGTTCAAGTCCTGCAAGCGGCCCTGTTCATCTAGGAACTCGTTGAAATTCGCCTGATTGCGGCGTGTTTCCTGGCGATTTTTGTTTCTTCCCGTTCGAGATCTGTTTGAAATGCGGTTCTGGCTGGTGTTTATAGGGGTTCGCGAGCCTCAGGGAT
>JBAVYX010000137.1:0-1812 GCA_049588475.1 Silvibacterium sp.
GGCAAGCCAGCTTTTAGCGTGCATAAGAACTATCGGACAGTTTGAGCGTCTGTAATATGCCACTTAAGGCTCCCCGAGTGATGCCTTTTGGGGGAGGCGCAGGCGACCGTCTCACAGCGCTTTTCCGGCTGCCACAGCCGAGGCCCAGGCCCACTGAAAATTGAATCCACCCAGGTGGCCGGTCACATCCACGCCCTCACCGATGAAGAAGAGGCCCGGCACGGAGCGCGCTTCCATGGTCTTTGAATTGAGCCCGTCGGTGTCGACCCCGCCGGCCGTGACCTCGGCCTTCTCGAACCCCTCCTTTCCAGCCGGATGAAACTCCCATCGACGGAGCCTGCGTTCGGCAGCTTCGAGCACAGCATTCGACCAACCAGTGGGAGTGCCCAAATCGGCCAGATGCGATGCAAGCCGCTGCGGCATCACCTCGCGTAGCGCCTGTTTGAAGGCAACATCGTCCCGCCTTGCCCCTTGTGCTAGGAGAGGCTCAAGCAGCTTCGACTCGCCGTTCATTCCCGCCACGAAGTCCACGCGAATGGCCTCACCCAGCCGCCAGTATGACGAAGCCTGCAACACCGCCGGCCCGCTCAACCCGCGATGCGTCACAAGCAGCTTCTCGCGAAATTGCGGCCCGCGCGCCGCCTGCACCGTAACATCTGCGGAAACTCCGGTCAGTTCAGTCCAGCCGGCCTCGGCTCCGCTCAGCATCAACGGAACAAGTGCTGCCCGTGGCTGGATCACCTTCAACCCGAACTGACGGGCCATGTCGTACGCCAGCCCGGTCGCGCCCATCTTCGGAATCGATAGTCCTCCGGTAGCCACCACCAAGGCACCGGCTGTGAACTCGCCCGCTGCACACGCAACACGAAACTCGCCGGAGGAAGCTTCGACAGCGATGCCGCGCGCGTTCATGCGAATGTCAACTTTTCCGCGCGCGCACTCAGCCAGCAGCATATCGACGATCTGGCGCGCCGAGTAATCGCAGAACAACTGCCCCAGCGTCTTCTCGTGCCACTTGATGCCGTAGCGCTCGACCAGTTCAAGAAAGTGCCGAGGCTGGTAGACCGCCAGCGCCGATTTCGCAAAGTGAGGATTCTCGGAGATGAAGTTGGCGGGCGTGCAATGAATGTTGGTGAAATTGCATCGTCCGCCACCGGAGATGAGAATCTTTCGCCCCGGCTGCGCATTGTGCTCAAGCAGCAAAACACGGCGTCCGCACTGGCCTGCCACGGCCGCGCACATCAGGCCCGCTGCACCAGCGCCCAGAACAATCACATCGAATTTGCGCAATTCGCCCGGCACTTCTTCATTGTCGCCGAGCGAACAGGCAAAAGTTCGCTCAAGAAAAACCTAACGAAGATGTGATTCACGATGGATTGCATGCGGTCGAGCGTGGCCTCGCAGAGCGCCGCATCGCGAACGATTATTTTGGCAGGTTTGTTAGTGAGCTCCCTTAGGCAGCAAACGATGTGACGCAACTGAATAAAACACACCCTCGCGCGAGAGTACGCGCTTCGTGTGAAGGCTTGCAACCGTCAAAACTACCGTAGTAAACCGGGCAGGAAGTCGGGTATCATGCGGGACAACTGGGGCGCCATACCTCTCCCCATTGTCGATCTCCGCAATTTGTGAACGGTTCTGCAATAGAGTTGCGGTTCGTCGCCAGCGAGCCAACCAATGCGACCCACGGTCCTTATTGCCGATGACCAGCAACTCCTCGGAGAGAGCCTGCGCTCCCTATTAAGTCCGTTCTACAACATTGTCGGCATTGCCACAAACGGGAAAGAACTCATTGACATGGCCGTGCAGTTC
>JBAVYX010000138.1:0-32379 GCA_049588475.1 Silvibacterium sp.
GGCCTGCGCAACATGAGCGCCGTCGTGGAGAGCCATAAGCAACTCGAGGATGTAGTCAAGGATCTAGTCAGCCAGGTCCCTGGCGTCGCGCCGCGCCGCGTTCGGAAGCCGACCTTCGATACGGAAGACATCACCTAGCTGGAAAAAAGCAGAGATCTAAAGTCCGGTCAGCTAAGCCGACGGTTGAGCACTGAGATTCAAGAGGGATCAATTCAGAAATGGAGCTTGCATGAAAGTTCATGTCGCAGTGTCTCTGTTAGTGGCCAGCGCTGCTTTCGCTCTCGGTCAAACACCCGACTGGCAAACACCCACCGAAAAGTCCAACTACCGCACCACCCCCGACTACGCCGAGACCATGGCCTACCTCAACCGCGTAGCCGCCGCCGCGCCCGGCCAGGTGAAGATCGAGCCATTCGGCACCACGGGTGAGGGCAGGGAACTCGACATCATCATTGCCTCCAAAGACGGCGTCTTCGATCCCGGTGCGATTCACGCCTCGCACCGTCCCATCGTTCTCGTTCAGAATTCCATCCACGCCGGCGAAATGGACGGGAAGGATTCCTGCCTCGCTCTCCTCCGCGACATGGTTATCACGAAGACGCGTGCCGCACTCCTCGATAATGCCGTCTTCGTCTTCATCCCCATGTACAACGCCGATGGACACGAGCGCCGCTCCGCATACAACCGCATCAACCAGAACGGACCCGATGTGATGGGCTGGCGCGGCAACGGTACGAACCTGAACCTGAATCGCGACTACCTCAAGCTCGACACGCCCGAGGCGCGTGCCTTCATGAAGATGTTTCACCAGTGGTTGCCCGACTTCTTCGTCGACGACCACGTCACCGACGGCGCCGACTTCCAGTACGACGTCACCTTCACCATCGACGACGGCCCCAACGTCTACGGCCCTACGGCACGCTGGATCGACGATGTCGTCACCCCCACGCTCGTCAAGCAGGTCGACGCCGTGCCCGGCCACCTCGCCTCACCCACCTACATCACGCTCAACGACGACTCCGATCCTGCCAAGGGTCTCGGCTTCAACGACGATCCGCCGCGCTTCTCCACCGGCTACATGATTCTCGAGAACCGTCCCGGCATGCTCGTCGAGCTGCACATGCTCAAGGACTACAAAACGCGCGTCACCGGCAACTACGAGCTTCTCCGTGCGCTACTGGAGATCGTAAATCGCGATGCCGCAAAGCTGATCAAACTGAACGCCGACGCCGATGCCGAAGCAGCGCGCCTCGGAGCGCATCCTTTAGGCAACCAGCAGTTTCCACTTCGGGTCGGGTGGGGTGGAGAGACGACGCCGTTTCTCTTTCGCGGGTATCACTTCACGCGCCAGCTGAGCGAAGTCTCCGGCGCCATGTGGATCAAGTACTCCCACGAGCCGTGGGACGTTTCTCTACCGCTCGACACGGGCTTCAAAGTGACAGCATCGACCGTTCCCCCGGCGGCTTACATCATCCCGCGACAGTGGATCCACGTCATCGATGTGCTCGCCGCACATCAGGTTGAGATGCAGCACACCTCCTCGCCCTGGACCGGCCAGGTTGAGACCTACCGTTGCAATGGCATGCAATGGAACCGCGCGCCCTTCGAAGGCCGCCATCCGATCTTTCCCGGCGAGGGAGCCAACGAGCCCGGCAGTTTCGGCCACTGCGATCTTGTCACCAATACGGTTACATATCCGGCCGGGTCTGCAGTCGTCCAGCTCAACCAGCGGCTATCGAAGGTCGCCTTGCAGTGGCTTGAGCCTGAAGGGCCGGACTCGGCGATGGCCTGGGGCTTCTTCGATACCATCTTCGAACAGAAGGAATATGGCGAGGCGTATGTCGTCGAAAAGCTTGCCCGCGACATGATGGCAAATGACCCGAAGCTCAGGGAAGAATTCGAACGCAAGATCGACAACGATCCCAAATTCGCCGCCAATCCCTACGCGCGACTGTCGTTCTTCTATGATCACTCTGCCTGGTACGCAGCAAACCGGATTGGAGAGTATCCCGTGGGCCGGTTAACGAAGCTCGACGGAGTGCCGTTGGAGAAGTAGGGGGATCACGACCTGCGTTGCGTCGAAATCGTCGTGTTATTCGTTTGTGTGCTCGGGACTTACGACCCGGCAGGTGCGTCGTCTTGCGATGAACGCGCTTTGCCCGATGGCATCCGGTCCGTGCTCGCGGCCTCTGATGCCGGTTGGCAAATCGTAACGCCTCCAGTGCTCATCCATGATGATCGCGAGATCTGGGATAAGGAGAATGCCGACAGATGCCCAGGCATTGTGGAAGGTGATTTCACCGCATCGACGCAGGGTCATGCCGTAAATTGGATGAAGGGCTCTGAGGGGAAACTCTATACTGGAGTGGCAAGGACTCCCAAAACATCATTACATCGGAGGTGCTCTTATGGAATCGTTGCCATCGTTGTCCAATCAGCTTGACCCCCAACCCATCCTACCTAGCATCGAAAGTTGATCCCATCCAACGAAATGTCACCGGAAAGCACCCCACGCGTCCGTTTTGCGCCTTCTCCCACCGGCTATCTCCACGTCGGAGGAGCCCGCACCGCCCTCTTCAACTGGCTCTTTGCTCGCCACTTCAGAGGAACCCTCATCCTTCGCATCGAAGACACCGATTTCGAGCGCTCTTCCGAAGAGATGGTCGGGGGTATCCTCGAAGGGATGCTCTGGCTCGGCCTCAATTGGGACGAAGGCCCGTTCTTCCAGTCCCAACGGCTCGATCTCTATCGGGAGACCGCCGAAAAGCTTCTCGCCAGCGGACACGCTTATCCTTGCTTCTGCACCAAGGCTGAACTCGAGCAGCGCCGCGCCGCAGGAACCGCTGCTGGACGGCCCCCGATGTATGACCGCCGCTGCCGGGCCATCGACCCGGTTATTGCTGCACAGCGCAAAGTCGCCGGAGAAGCATTCGCCATGCGCTTCGCCGTACCCGACGGAGGATCGACAGGCTTCGACGACGCCGTCCTCGGCCGCGTCGAATTCGCCAACGCCGAGATCGAAGACTTCGTGCTCCTGCGCTCCGACGGCATCCCCACCTACCACCTCAGCGTTGTGGCCGACGACATCGACATGCGCCTCACGCATATCATCCGCGGAGCCGACCACATCTCGAACACGCCCAAGCAGGTGCTGCAATACCAAGCCCTCCGAGTGGCGCTGCCCACCTTCGCGCACGTCCCCCTCATCCTCGGCCCCGATAAGACTCGCCTCTCCAAGCGTCACGGAGCGACCTCCGTCATCTCCTACAAGGAAATGGGCATCGTCCCTGAAGCCTTCCTCAACTTTCTCGCGCTCTTGGGATGGACTCCCGGCTCCGCGCACAAAGATCGCGAGATCTTCAGCTCAGACGACCTCATCCAGCGCTTTTCCCTCGACGGTATCTCGCGGTCAAATGCCGTCTTCGACAACGACAAGCTCGCCTGGTTCAACACCGAGTACATCCGCGCCTATGACTCAGAAAAGCTGCTGCCGCTGATCGAAGAAGAATGGGCAAAAGCAGGATTCACGCCGAAGCGATCGCGCGAAGAGATCCTCGCTGCCATCGATCTTCTCAAGCCGCGCGCCCGTAAATTCAAGGACTTCGCAACCACCTTCCGCGCGTACTTCAGCGATACCTTCGACTACGATCCGTCCGCCGTTGCCAAGTTTCTAAGTGACGGAGCAGTCCGCGCTTTCCTTGTTCAGCTGTCGCAGCACTACGCCGCCGAGTCTCAGTTCACCGAAGCCTCGACGGAGGCCGTCCTCCGCGCCGTGGCCGACGAGAACCGCATCAAGGCCGGCCCGCTCATCAACGGATCCCGCGTCGCCCTCACTGGTCAGGCCGTTGCCCCCAGCCTTTTTGCCGTGATGGCCTTGTTGGGAAAGGACCGAGTAGTCCAGCGCCTCGCCGCCGCGGAAAGCATCAAGGCCACGGTCTGAACACGCTCAGTTCTCGGCGTCTTTTGGATTCCTGCCGCGTTTCCGTTTCTCCACCGCCTGGCGAAGCAGATATTCGATCTGCCCATTCACGCTGCGCAACTCGTCCTGTGCCCAGGCTTCCAGTTCAGCCCAGAGCACGGGATCGATCCTCAGAAGAAATGGTTTGCGCTCTGCCATCCTTCGCCCTAGTGGTACAGTGTGCCTGTGTTGACGACAGGATGAACCTCAGACTCGCTACACAGCACCACCATCAGATTGCTCACCATGGCGGCGCGTCTTTCGTCGTCCAGCTGCACCACCTCTTTCTCGGCCAGATCCTTCAGGGCCATCTCCACCATGCTGACCGCGCCGTGTACGATCTTCTGCCGGGCGGCGATCACCATTTCCGCCTGCTGGCTGCGAAGCATGACCTGGGCGATTTCGGGCGCATAGGCCAGGTGCGTAAGCCGAGCCTCGTCGACAACCACGCCCGCTTTAGCCAGCCGCTCCTGTAGCTCTCCGCGCAGTGCTCCGGAAACGTCGTCCACATTTGCGCGTAGCGTTATCTCGCTAGCGTCGCCGTCGTATGCGTAGAGGCTCGCCAGGTGGCGCAGGGCCGATTCGCTCTGCGTGGGTACATAGTTCTCGTAATCGTCGACGTCGAACATCGCCTGAGCCGTGTCCTGCACACGCCACACCACCACCGCTGCAATTTCGATCGGATTGCCGCGCTTGTCGTTCACCTTGAGCGTGTCACCGTTGAGTGTGCGTGCCCGCAGAGAAATCTTGTTTCTTCCCGGCCTTCCCCCCGCGCCTGTCTTACGCAAGCGTATCTGGCTTTGCGCGGCCGCCAGCCCAAACTGCGAAGGCCCATTCGTGTAGAACGGATTTCCCCAATGAAAACCGCTTGCCCGCACGGTCCCCTTGTAGGAGCCGAAGAGAACCAGTACGCGCGCTTCGTTGGGCTGCAGCGTGAAAAATCCCTGCACAGAGATAATGAGCGCGACCATTACCAGAGCGCCGCAAATCCCTCCCCCTATCACCTGATTTTGCGCTGAGAAAACCAGCAGAGCGCCATCGGCCAGCAGCAATACGATCCAAAGCACCAGCATCGCCGCGCCGTTCAAAACCTTTACCACCCGTTCCTGATTGACAGCTTGATTCGCTGACATAACACTTTCCTCCCGCATCTGACATCGATGCTAGCAAAGTGATATCACATTGCTATCTAAAAAGCGAGGAAACCGACAGCCCTGCCTCAAGGCCGAAACTCGAGCGGTCCGCCGTCGAGCAACGAAATCGAGCAGTATGTCCTGATTTTTGTTGCGGTTGCATCCTTCGCAAGCCTGAAGGGTTGCGGTGTCAGTGCGCCACCACATTCACCGCCACCGGAATCTTGCGCGGTGGAAAGCAGGAGGTCGCATCGCAGGCCTGGTAGCGAAGCTGTCCTGCGATCAGATGATCACCGGCTTTCGCCTTCACATGTGCACGCACAACGAACTCTCCCGTGTAGACGCTCAGCTTTTCATTTGGGCTTATAACCAGCGAGAAATCCGTTCCCGCAGGAAAATCAACCGGTCCTACCGTCACTCCCGGCGGTTCTGCAACCAGCAGTTGCGTGGGAATAAAACTCTTCTCGTGCGGAGCGTGCGAATTGATGTGCAGCCCCGGATTTACGCGAAAATGCAAATCCACGATGCTGTCCTGATTTGCGGCTACGGAAACCTGCTCCGGATAGAGAAACTTCACGAACTGCTTCGCGTCCTGAGCCTCGTTCGTCTCCCAGGGCAGTTTCTGCGCGGTCCCGAGGCTTACCGCGAATACCAGAACAGCCCACCCGATTCTCCGCGTCATGCTCTAGGACTGGCCCTTTTGCGCCTGCTCCCCGTTACCGAGAGCCTTCTTGATGTTTGCCTCGATTTCGTCGCGGTCCGCCAGTCCGATGGTCGCTGCCACCACCTTGCCGCTCCGATCCACATAGAACGTCGTGGGCAGCGCGTCGACCCCGCCGTAAGGTTCGGCCACTTTCTTATCATCGATCAGCACCGGATAGTTGATGCCTAGCTTCTTCGCCGAATCAGCGATCTCCTGCTTCTCCTTGAGCAGCGCCGCTTTGTCGTCCAGATCCAGGTCGTCCTCTGAGACGCCGAGGATCTCCAACCCCTGGCTCGCATACTGATCGTGCAGTTTTTTAAGCCACGGAATCTCTACTTTGCATGGCGCGCACCATGTCGCCCAGAAATCGACCACGACCGCCTTCCCTTTGTAATCCGAAAGAGAAACCTTCTTGCCTGTCGTATCTGTTAGCGTGAAGGCGGGCGCCTGCTTGTCCGCCAGAGGATTCTTGAACGGCGCATCTTGCTGTCCGGACGGCGATGCTCCGGGCGTCACCTGTACCAGCATGGACTGCATCTCCTTCAGCTTTGCCTGTTCCTGTTTGCGCTTCTGGTAATTCGTTACGCCAGCCCAGGCCATAAGCCCCAGGGCGATCAATACCACCAGGATCACCACGTGATTCCGCTTCACTCCGTCCCACCTCTCACTTCTTCATTCTAGTTGATGCGGTTCCACTGAATACGCTTCTGATAGCATCGATTGTTTGACCGCACACACTCCATCGCGGCTGGTGCGCATTGAGGCTCAGGCGTTGCTGGCCCTCGCCGAGCGTCTCGAGGGCCCCATGTCCGCAGCCTTCGACCGAGCCGTCGACAGCATCCTTCAGTGTGGACAGGCCCGAGGCCGTGTGGTTGTCACCGGAATGGGCAAGAGCGGTATTATCGCGCAGAAGATCGCAGCCACCCTCAGCTCCACCGGCAGTCCGGCGCTCTTTCTGCATCCTGCAGAAGCCGTACACGGCGACCTCGGCATGCTTGCCCGTGGAGACGTTGTCATCGCGCTCTCCGCCAGCGGCGAAACCGAGGAAATTCTGCGCCTGCTCGCCAACATCAAGCGCATCGGCGACGCGCTCATAAGCTTCTGTTGCAACATGCAGTCAACCCTTGCCCTGGCGAGCGATGTTTCCCTCGATGTCAGCGTTCCTGAAGAGGCCTGCGGCATGGGACTCGCCCCGACTGCCTCGACCACGGCGATGCTCGCTCTTGGCGACGCACTGGCGATTGCCGTATCCATCAGGAAAGGCTTCCGCGCCGAAGACTTCGCCGATCTGCATCCCGGTGGCAAGCTGGGCAAGCGCCTGGCGCGTGTCCGCACTCTCATGCACGCGGGGGGCGCTATCCCACGCGTCACGCGAGACACGCCCATGACGGACGTGATCTATGAGATGTCGCGAAAGAAGCTGGGCATGACCACCGTCGAAGACAACGGCAGGCTCGTCGGCATCATCAGCGACGGCGATCTGCGCCGTCTACTCGAGCGCGATGGCCCGGATGGCCTCAAAAAGACCGCAGGCGACGCGATGAATCCTCATCCCCGGACCATCTCAGCGGAAGAACTCGCCGTGCGTGCCCTCAGCCTGATGGAAGAAAAGAAGATTACGTCCCTTGTGGCAGTCGATGCCGCAGGCATGATCCAAGGCGTCGTCCACCTGCACGATCTCTGGGAAACGGAGCTGATCTGAATTCTGTCGCGCGCCGCAGAGGGGGCGAGGCTCGCCGTGCGGCTGCTGCCTCTAAAGCTTCTCCGCCTCTTCCGCTGTTGCCGCCATCGGAATCAGCGCATCCACATGCGTCAGCTTGAACAACTCCACAACACGGAAGTTCGGCCCTGCTGCGATCAGCTTGGTTCCTCGCCTCTGGGCCGAAACGTAGTAATTAATAATCGCACCCATGCCCGCCGAATCCATGTAAGGAACGTCCGAGAGGTCAATTATCGTGACCGGTGGATGTTCTTTTTCCAACTCCGCCTTGAGCGAGAAAAAATTCTGCAGAAGAAGGGGCCCGATCAAGCGTACGATCCGAGTTCCCTCTGACTTGCCGGCGACTACTTCAACGGTGAGAATCTCTTGTTGCATAAGAATGAAGTTTAAGCACCCTGACGCCTTCCAATATTACAACAGCGTCAATACATCGCCGCGCGCAGCGTCGGTGGCCTTATCATGGGTCAACAGACCAGCTCCGCCGGAGGAAGTTTGCTTTACTGGCTCCTTTATCAAAAACTGTTCCCCTACTTCAGACCCTTCCGCATCTTCCGGTATCTGACGTTTCGCACCGCATTCGCCACGCTCACGGCGTTGCTCATTGCCTTATTCGTGGGTCCCTACGTCATTCAAAAGTTGCGCGAGTTCCAGATCGGCCAGTACATTCGCGAAGAGGGCCCCAAGGAGCACCAGAAGAAGGCGGGCACGCCCACCATGGGCGGCGTTCTCATCTGCATCGCCATTCTTCTGCCCACTCTCCTGTGGTCTGATTTATCCAACCCCTTCGTCTGGCTCGTTATGGGTTCTACGATTACCTTTGGAGCCATCGGCCTGGCCGACGATTACATCAAAGTCGTCCACCGCCGCAATCTCGGACTAACTTCCAGGGCCAAGTTCGGCTACCAGATTCTCGCCTCCATCGCCATCGCCGTGGCGCTCATCGCCATGCAGACGCGCG
Organism: Silvibacterium sp.; assembly: GCA_049588475.1. Taxonomy (GTDB): domain Bacteria; phylum Acidobacteriota; class Terriglobia; order Terriglobales; family Acidobacteriaceae; genus Silvibacterium. The sequence continues at coordinate 8,473 of JBAVYX010000138.1, forward strand.
GCATCTACTCCACGCAGCTTACCGTGCCGTTTATCAAGGCTTTCCATCCGCATCTGTCGATAGGGTTTCTTTCCCGGATCCCTCATTTCGGCCTCATCGCGTTCCTGCCGTTTGTCATGTTCGTCGTGCTCGTCCTCGTCGGTTCAAGCAACGCAGTCAACCTGACGGATGGTCTCGACGGCCTGGCTATCGGCTGCACAATCGTCGCCGCCGGAGCGCTGACCGTGCTCACTTACGTCAGCGGCCACGTTGTTTTTGCCGACTATCTCGAACTCCAGCGCATGCCGCTTGTCGGCGAAGTCACCATCTTCTGCGGCACCATGGTCGGCGCCAGTATCGGCTTCCTCTGGTACAACGCTCACCCGGCAGAAGTCTTCATGGGCGACGTTGGATCGCTCGCCCTCGGCGGCGCAATCGGTACCGTCGCTTTTGCCATCCGGCAGGAACTGCTTCTGCCATTTATTGGAGGCATCTTTGTCCTCGAAGCCGTCTCCGTCATCCTGCAGGTGGGCAGCTATAAGCTCCGCAAGAAGCGCATCTTCAAAATGGCGCCCCTCCACCACCACTTCGAACTCCTGGGTTGGTCCGAGTCCAAGGTCATCACCCGGTTCTGGATCGGCGCGCTGGTGTTTGCACTCTTAGCACTCACCACCCTCAAACTGCGATAACCACAGCTTCAAACGTGCAACAATGGCCTGTCCGGCGGAAAGCTGGGGTAGGCGGGACTGCGCCGCATTTCCCGTCGGCCTCGGTCGCCTTCTAAACTTGTGAGCATGGAACTCAAAGGCAAAAAGGTACTGGTCGTCGGGCTCGGCAAATCCGGTCTCGCCGCTGCGCTCTTCCTGCGGCGCAAGGGTGCGCTGGTTACTGTCTCCGACGTGCGCAGCGCCGCCGCGCTCGCTCACGACCTTCCCGCGCTGCTCGACCAGGGCATCATGGTTGAAGCGGGAGGCCACGGGCTGCTCACCTTCCGGCGGCAGGACCTGATCGTCGTCAGCCCCGGCGTTCCTCTCGATACCCCCGAGCTCGTCCAGGTGCGCAACTTCGGCCTGCCCGTGATCGGAGAACTGGAGCTGGCTGCGCGCTACCTCACCGGCAAGACAATCGCGATCACCGGCTCGAACGGCAAGACCACGACCACCAGCCTCTGTGGAGAAATCCTCGCCGCCGCGCATCTCCACGTCCAGGTTGGAGGCAACATTGGCGTGCCCGTTATTTCTCTCGTCGATGAATCCCGCGAAGAGGGCTGGTCAGTGCTCGAGGTTTCCAGCTTCCAGCTGGAGACTGCGTACCAGTTCCGCCCGAATATCGCCGCGATCCTCAACATTTCGCCCGACCACCTCGATCGCCACGGCAACATGGAATGTTATGTCGCCGCCAAGGAGCGCATCTTCGCGAATCAGGGTCCCAGCGATGCGCTCGTCCTGAATGCCGACGACGATGCCGCCGCGCGTGCTGCGGCCCGGGCAAAGTCGCGCGTCTTCTGGTTCAGCCATACGCGCATCGTTCGCCAGGGAGCCTTTGTTCACGACGGCGCCATCTACTTCCGCGCTTCCGAGCAATCCGCGCCCGAGTTCATTCTGAAGGTTGGCTCCATCCCCCTGAAAGGCCAGCATAACGTTGAGAACGTACTCGCCGCCGGCTGTGTCGCCCGCCTCGCGGGAGTTGCCCCGGAAGTCATCCGCGGTGCTGTCGAGCGCTTTCACGCCGTCGAGCACCGCCTCGAATTCGTCGCCAGCGTTAACGGAGTCGACTACTACAACGATTCCAAAGCCACCAATGTCGACGCCGCCATGAAGGCCATCGCCGCTTTCCCTTCGGGAATTCACCTCATCCTCGGCGGCAAGGACAAGAACTCCGATTATCGCCTCATGCGCCCACTCATTGGGGAGCGGGTGAAGGCCATCTACACCATCGGCGCGGCGGCTGAAAAAATCATTACCCACGTCGAAGGCTCCGCCCCCATCGTCAACTCCGGGACGCTGGATATTGCCGTAGCCAAAGCCGCCGATGCAGCCCAGCCGGGCGATATCGTTTTGCTCGCGCCTGCGTGCTCTAGCTTCGATCAGTTCCAAAACTACGAACAGCGCGGGCAGGTCTTTAAAGACCTGGTCTTCGCTCGCCGAGGACTTCACGAATGGCAAAGCGCATAGGAGCCGAATGGCAAAACGCGTAGGCGTGGACAAGTGGCTCTTCGGCGCCACTCTGGTGCTCGTCGTCATCGGCTTACTTATGGTTTTCAGTGCCTCGGCTGTCATGGCCAAGGAGCGCTTCGGGTCGCCCTACGCTTTTGTCATTCGCCAGTCGCTGTGGGCCATATTCGGCCTCACCGCCATGACCATCCTCATGCAGGTCGACTACCGGCGCTTTAACAAGCCGAATATCGTCTTTCCCGCCGTGGCGGTAACCATTCTGCTGCTGCTGGTCGCTTTCCTCATGCACGATTCGCACGCCACGCACCGCTGGATTAAGTTCGGTGCGCTGTCCTTCCAGCCATCCGAGATCGCCAAACCCGCGCTCGTGCTTTTTCTTGCGTGGTTTCTGCAAAATCGTATGCACTCGATTGAGGATTTCCGCGGCACGATCCTGCCCGCTGCGCTGCCCAGCCTCATCCTCATCGCGCTTATCCTCAAAGAACCCGATCTTGGCACCGCGCTTGTCTGCGCCGGAGTCACCGCGCTCATGCTCTATCTGGCCGGCATGAACATGCGCTATCTCGGGCTCGCCGCTCTCGCCGCAGCGCCCGTCCTCTATTTCATGCTTTTTCGTGTCAAATGGCGTCGCGACCGGATCCTCGCTTTCCTCGATCCAGAGTCCGACCCCCTCGGCAAGGGTTTCCACATCATTCAGTCGCTCATTGCCGTCGGAACGGGCGGCGTCCACGGTCTCGGATACATGGACGGTCGCCAGAAACTCTTTTATCTGCCCGAGCCACACACCGACTACATTTTCGCCAACATAGCCGAAGAGCTTGGCCTCATCGGAGCCATTGCCGTCGTCGGACTTTTCGTCGTGCTCGGCTACCGGGGCATGCGTGCCGCCATCCTATCGAAAGACCCTTTCGCCCGCTTATTGGCCTTCGGCATCACCGCGACCCTGCTCATCCAAGCCTTCTTCAACATCAGTGTGGTGCTGGCTCTGGTTCCCACCAAGGGCATCACCTTGCCCTTCATCTCCTATGGAGGAACCTCGCTCTTTATCATGCTGGCGTCCATCGGCGTGCTGCTGAACATTACCAGGGAAGTGGATTGAACAGTCACCAAAGCCGCCGGATGCCATAAGCGTCAAAAGTGCGCTCATTGCTGACAAGCGGGATATTCTCAGCCTGTGCCGGCGCAATCAGCATGCGGTTAAAGGGATCTTTGTGCGCGCCCGGTAGTAATCCGGCGCGCTGGCCATGTTCCCGGGTGACCGGAAGCCCATAGAAGCCGAGGCGCTCGATCCGTGCCGCGAACTCCGCTGCAAAGGCCAACGCGCCGGGCAGTTTGCCGATGCGGACCGTGCTGGCGATTTCCCAGGCCGATGCAGTGCTGACGAAGACCTCCGTGCCGAGCGAAGAAAATAGCGACCTTGCTCGGGAGGAAAGCTTCGGAGGATCGAGCGCCGCCCACAAGAGCGTGTGCGTATCGACGAGCTCACGCAAGCTTATTCCCAGCCTTCCACTTCTTCAGGTGGAAGTGGCTCGAAAAAACCGGGACCGACCTAAAACTCCCCCTTGAAATCCCCAGCTCCCGTTGGTTCGCGTGTTTCTTGAGAGGGACCAGGCGTACGACCGGTTCTTTGCCGCGAGCGATCAGCACCTCTTCACCCCGCTCCGCGCGGGCGATCCGCCGCGACCGTTGTGTCTTAGCCTCATGAATCGTGCTGACGGCCATCGAATCCCTCCGGTTAGCTAATCTCCTGTTAGCTAACTAAAGCTGACCGAATCAATTCCAATGTCCGGTCTGTTTGCGAATCGGTGACATCCCGCCGCTTCCGGCACTTCACAGGCATGACGGCAAGATATGCTGGCAGAAATGCCCAATATGCGTATCGTCATCGCCGGAGGAGGCACCGGCGGCCACATCATTCCCGCCCTCGCTATCGCCAACGAACTGAGGTTGGCCTGGCGCGCCGAAATCCTCTTCATCGGAACACCCCGCGGTCTTGAGTCGAGCCTCGTCCCCAAGGCCGGATACCCGCTCTCTCTGATCGAAGTTGGCCAGCTCAAGAACGTCTCGTTCCTCACTCGGGCGCGCACACTGCTCGACCTGCCTCGCAGCCTCTTCCACTGCCGCAAGCTGCTGCGCAATTTCCGTCCTCATGCCGTCATCGGTGTCGGCGGGTACGCCTCCGGTCCGGCAATGGGCGCGGCCATTCTCAACCACATTCCCACCCTTGCCTTCGAGCCCAATGCCTTTCCGGGTCTGGCCAACCGTCTTGTCGGCAAGCGTGTCACCGCCGCCGCCGTCAACTTCGGCGCCGCCGCGAAATACTTCCGCAACCCGCAAATCACCGGAATCCCCGTTCGCGACGAATTCTTTCGCCTCGCGCCCCGTCCTGTCGCCGCGCCGCCCCACCTGCTCGTCTTTGGAGGCAGCCAGGGAGCGCGCATTCTGAACACCATACTCCCGCAGATCGCCGCTCCGCTTCTCGCCGCCATCCCTGGTCTCACCATCCTGCATCAGGCCGGGGCCCGTCACGCTAAAGTCACTCTCGCCGCCTACCTCAAGAGCAAAGCCCCATCCCATCGTTGGCAAGTCTATGACTTCCTCGACGACATGCCGCGCCGCTTTGAAGCCGCAGATCTGGTCCTGTCCAGAAGCGGAGCCAGCACCGTTGCCGAACTGGCCGCTGCCGGGAAGCCGTCGCTGCTCATCCCCTTTCCCCAGGCCGCCGACGACCATCAGCGCAGGAATGCCGAAGCGTTCGTCGAGGCCGGTGCCGCACGCATGGTTCTCGAAGCCGATCTCACCCCTGGCCTTCTCCTCGACACCCTGACCAGTCTTCTCACCGATCGTCAGGCCCTCGAATCCATGTCCGCTCGTGCGCGGCCACTGGCCCACCCTGACGCCACCAGTCGTATTGTTTCCGTGATAGCAGAACTCGTCCGTTGACGCGTACAAAAGCAAAGGCCCGTTCCGAAGAACGGGCCCTGTATGTTTCCTAAGAATTACCGGTGTCCGCCGCCATGTCCACCGCCACCGCCGTGGAAACCACCTCCACCACCGCCGTGGAAGCCACCACCACCGCCCCCACGGTAGCCGCCGCCAGCAGCTCCGTGAACGCCACTCATGCCGCCGGCGTAACTGCGAACACCGCCGCTAGCGCCTGGCGTGCCGTGGAATCCGGAAACTCCGCTATAGCCAGTCGTGCCACGGAAGCCATTACCAAAGCCGGTGCTGCGATAGCCGTTGGTCGCGCCGAAGCCCGCACGGCCTCCGGCATAGGGAGTAGGACGTATGCCGCCAGGTGTGCCGTAGCCGGGACGTCCGCCATAGAAGCCTCCGCCGCGATAGCCGTAGCCGCCGCCCCAGCCGTAGCCAACACGCCCATAGCCCCAGCCCCACGGGTGTCCATAATAGCCGTGATACCAGGGGCCGGCCCCAATAAACACGCCACCGAGAAACCAGCTAGGCCCGTAATATCCATAGGGCGCGCAAGCATACGGATAGAAGGGGTAATAGCCCCACCCACATACCGGGGGGCCGCCTATATAAGCGGGTGCGGGATAACCGATCTCTGGTCCGATACCGATTCCAACTGCAACCTGAGCATTGGCCTGCGAAGGCATCATCAACGCCAGGGGAAGAGCCAGCAGTAAAACCAAAAGTGATGAGCGCAGTATGCGCATTTGTAAAACCTCCTCGTCGCCGCCGTAGATCAAATTCAGGTGACGCGGCTCCCAAAACTCCCGTCTTTAAAATCTCTTTTCGGGTATATCTGAAGCCTACCTCTTATAACAGCAGATGTGGAGAAAAGTTGCTGGGATTCGTCTGCTTGAAAGGTCTTTCGATACCACCAAAGGCGCAAATTCTTTGCGTCCAAAAACAGCGCACCCGGATGCGGGAACATCCGGGTGCAGGTTCGAGCGCGCCGGGGAGACGCCGCTCGGGCGGCTGACGGAGTCGGCTCTCTTAGCGCCGTCCGTAGTTCCAGCCGCGATGATCGAAGCGATAGTCGCGATGCGCGACGTAGAAGCGGTCACGATGCTCCCAGCGGCCCGGCACCCAGACCGTTCCCGCGTAATAGCCGGGTGTCCAGAAGAAATCGACACCGGGGCAAGGCGGCACATACGCAGCGCCGTAATAAAGCGGAGCGGGAGGACCGACGCGAACCGCGAATCCAACCTGTGCCTGGGCCTGTGCCTGTCCCGCAACAGCAGCTGCTGTCACAATGCCAGTAAGTGCAAGAGTACGAAGAATGCGTTTCATACGAGCTCCTTTCAAGCGCGGCTTCGAACATCTATCGACTATCCGCTGGCTCAGTTCGGTTGAGCTTTGCTCTTTCGAACTGCTCTGAGTATGTGAACCGCAGCTTCGTTGAATTGTTGCGCACTTTATTTTCGCTGGCGCGCGCAACTTTACAAGCCCTTCATGCATCGCGTTCAGTGCGCCAAACAGCCACCAAACGGACATGGATCTCGCTTACTTCTTCTGTTTGCCTTCAGCGAGTTTCTCCGCGGTCATCAAAGCGTCGGCCGCCTTGACCTTCACGTCCGGCTCCACACCCGTTCCTTCCCAGTCGGCCTTAGAGTAAGGATTGATCGCCTTCAATTCGGGAATTGCTATTCCGAAGTGATCGTCGATCCGATGCCAGACGCCCGCATGAGCTTCACCCCGTGTCGTCTCTCCCACCAGCGTCGCGCGCCTCAGCATTTTCAGGTCATAACTGAATTGCTCTGCGCCGGAAATTGTCGTCGCCGATGTCAGCACATATACAGGCTTGTCCGCTAACAAATTTCCAGGAACAGGAGATTGCGTCCACGATCGCTCCGTCGGATTCTCTCTCGGGTTGTACATATATTCCGGATGGTCGAAGAGGTAAGCAGCGACCAGCGAGACCATCGCCGGATAGCCGCCGCCGTTGTCCCGCAAATCGAAGATGAGCGCACTCGAATGATGCAAAGAAGCCATAGCGGCGACCGCTGTTGACCGGCATATCGAAGGATCAGGAAACGAGTCGAGCTTTAGATAACCGATGTTGTGCGGTAGAACTTCGACCTTCCGAAAGGTGCAGTTCTCCTCTTCCATTGCTTTTCGATAACCCTCAAGTGCATCAGGCGGGGGACCCGGCGGCCGGTCCGGAATCGCGGCCTGACTATAGACCACCTCCAGATGCATGTCATGGCTCACGTCTCTCAGCTGCCTGGTGAGCAGTTCCGCAAAGGCGCCGTCTGAGGTTGCGGAATCGTAGTCGCCGTTTTTCTCATGTGTCAGCAGGGCATCCGTTATCTTTCGAGCGGCGTCCCGATCAAAGTAGTGATCGTCTATATTCATGATCACAGCGTTGGTTACGCGGCGCCGTTCCACAGCATCGAGGGCCGCTTCGCGACTCGGCTTGATCCACAGGCTGCCAGCGCCCTGTGAAACTGATCGCTGAGCTGGCACGGCCGAAGAAACCGGCAGAGGCCCTGGTGTGAGCACCTCTGCATCAGAATTGCCGGCAAGCAGCGCCGACGAATTTCGTAATGCGGCCACCTGCGCACCCGCAGAGGCTATGGTTCCCTTCGACGCACGATGTTGCCGGGAGCTTCCGGCCTCAGTGATCAGAGCGGAGAATCCACTCAGGGCAATCAGCGACAGGGCGCCTGCGAAGATCAACGTGCCAGCGCGGGGAGATTCATCTTCGAGAATGTAGAAGGAGGGTGCTCCGTCCGTATGGCGCGCGACCGATGCTGTCGCGAATGCCGGTCGGAAACGGCAGTATTCGCGCAGGAGGGCGGCCGCCAGATCGGCAAGCAAATCCAGCCAGAGCCGAAACTGACGAAATAATCCGCTTTCATTCCGAGCACGGTCGCGAAACAGCTGCATCGCCTCATCCGTGTAAGCCTCGCGAAAATAGGAAGGATAAAAACGCAACAGCAAGGCGAATATCTTCTCAGACATAATCCCCCCTGAAGATCCTCCGGGCCCGTGCCACCCGCAACAGATCGGCCAGTCTGTCTGCTTCAGCGCGTGCCAGTTTGCGTCCGGCTGAAGTCAAGCGATAGTACCTTCGCCTTGCCTGGCTCGGCTCCGGATCCTGGGGCCGCTCAACTTCTTCGATTAGCTTCTCTTCGAGCAACACCTGAACGGAGCTGTACAAGGTTCCCGGACCAAGGCGCAGGCGCCCGCCGGTCTGTTCGGCAACTTGCCGCATGATGCCGTAGCCGTGCAGGTCTTCATGAGCCAGGGCCAGCAGAATCTGAAATGCGGCTGAGGGCAACGGGTCAAGTTTTTTCTTCGGCATAATGATCGATGATCGATATATCGATAAACGACTCTAAAAGCCGCGAGGTTCGATTGTCAACAGCGCATGCGGGCGGCCAGCGAATGCGTTGTGCGCGGCCAGGAACTATTCGGAAATCTCGACAGAGAGTTCCGCTCAGTGCTTCGTGCAAGTAGGCGCTTTCCCCGAAGGCGGCCATAGCTCGCTAAAGACCTGCAGCGATGTATCAGGCAGGTCTTTCACTTCAAACGTGTTGCCGAAATCCATGTAGGGAACCTCGCCGTTCGATCCAATACGTGTCCACCCCGAGCTCATCATCAGGCGCGGATCGCCCGTCCGCGCAAAGTGCACCCACATCGTCATCATCTGGTCGGAGAGCCGGTGATCGGCGGCCTTGAATTGCAGCATTGACGCATGCTCGTCGGGTTGATGCGTGTGTCCGAAGACATAAACAAGCTCCGAGCCATGAAACGCGCCCATGCCTGATGCCTCACCAATTGGGCTGATGTGCGTAAAGCGATACAGAAACCCGTGCGTCGCCCGCGCGATGGAAAAGGCGTTGTAGAGCTGAATGGAGTCAGTGAGGAGACGGTCGGCGGCCGCATGAATCTGCTCAGTAGAAGCGGGAGACGCCGGTGCATAGAGCACCAGCACCTGCTTGCCGCAGGGAGCGAATGCCTGCTCAACCCAGGCGTTGAAGCTGTTCGCATCCGTCGGATGGTAACGCCGTAGAAAGAGGTTTCCTTCATTGGTGTTCGTTCCCACCAAAACGGGAATACGCATGGCGCGGTTTTCTGTGAAGAGCTGCGCAGGCTGGCTCGGAATAATAACGCCATCGGCGAACGGAGCCCACGGCGACGGCACGAATGGGGCGCTGTCGAGCGGGGTCTCAGGGCGCAGACGCACTCGCCCTATGCCTCCAGCCCCCTCTCCCGCTCCAAAGACTTTTTGCGCGGCCTCGTAGCCCCGCCCCATGATTTCTTCACTATTAAGGTTGCGCAGATCGGCGATGTGAGGAGCGGCGGCGACGCCAATGCTTTCCATGCTGGCAAGACCGCGATACTCCCTGCTCAGTTCAGGTGAGGGCTGAAAGACGATGCTCGGGCTTTCGAGGATTGCCTTGTCGAAGAGGTCCTTTGCGTCGGGCGCGACCAGCAGATAGCCGATGCTACTGGCTCCGGCGGATTCTCCGAAGACAGTGATGTTTTGCGGATCGCCTCCGAAGGCGGCAATGTTCTGGCGGATCCAGCGAAGCGCAGCCATCTGATCGAGCAGACCGTAGTTTCCAGACGTATGCCGCGGCGATTCGGCGCTCAGATCGGGATGGGCAAAAAACCCCAGGACGCCGAGGCGATAGTTGATGGTGGCAACCACGACTCCACGATTGGCCAGATTCGCGCCGTCAAATTCGGACTGTGAACCCGCGCCGCCGATGAAAGAACCACCATGGATGAAGACCATAACCGGAGCGGGCTGTGCGGGTTTAAGGGACGGAGTCCAGACGTTGAGATAGAGACAGTCCTCGCTCATCGCGGAGCGCGGCACGCGGAGCAGCGGCGATTCCGGCTGCATGCACGCCGGTCCAAACTTTGTCGCATCCCGCACGCCGGCCCAAGAAGTCGCAGCCCTCGGCTCACGCCAACGCAGGTCGCCCACCGGAGGCGCGGCGAAGGGAATGCCCTTGAACGCCAGCGGTCCCATGGTCGAGACCTCGCCCTCAAGCTCTCCCTGCGAAATTTGCACGTGCGGCGCGGCAAGCTGCGCGCGCAGCGGGGCAGCAACCAGCGTAAAAGCGGACAAAGCACAAAGCAGGGCAGGGAATCGCAATCGCATCGACGGCTCCAGACAACGCTGATAGAGTAGCGTAACTGGGCCCTCGGTTCGAACGGAGGGTTGTTCATGTCGCAGCCACAAGGATTGGCCCTGTCACTCGCCTTGATCGCTACTGGCATGTATGCCGGCGGTGACCCTCATGGCGATATTTCTGCCGTCCAGATCATGCCTCCGGCTGCGTAGGTGGTTTACTGGCAGGCCGAGAATCACTTTATGCATCCCCGCATGAGTATCTTCGGACCATGCTCCACCTTGCTTCTCGTTTCGCTCTTCTTTGTTTTCACTACTACGCAACAGGTGCCCGTGAACATGCAGGTCAGCGCCCTCAACCTCGGGCATCTCGACCTGGCGCAGGCACAGCACGTCCGGGATGTGACCGAGCATCACTCCACATGCGCGGCGCGTTCTCCATCTCCCGCATTCGTCTGGCTCGCCTTCGTCTCCATTTTCTCGGCGGCGGGAAGACCATCAGGCGACCAGGCCTAGCGTCGGCCGTGAAGTCCCGATCGAGACTAATCCGATAGAATCATAATTCTGTTACGTATCCTCGTGTCCGCTCAGAAATTCATGCGAAACAATGCCATGTGCATCCGCATGCACGCTGGGACGCGTACTGAACGAATTCATGTTTCTGAAACCACAGCGCGTCCACTTCATCGGCATCGGCGGCATCGGCATGAGCGGCATTGCCGAAATCCTCCTCAACCTCGGCAACACTGTCAGCGGCTCCGACCTGCGCAGCACATCGATCACCGAGCGTCTGGCCTCACTCGGCGCGACCATCTTCGAGGGGCACGCCGCCGCCAATGTCGTCGGCGCGGGAGTCGTCGTCACCAGCTCCGCCGTGAACGAGCGCAACCCTGAAGTCGTCGAATCCCGCCGCCGCAAAATCCCCGTCATCCAGCGCGCCGAGATGCTCGCCGAACTGATGCGCCTCAAGTACGGAATCGCCGTCGCCGGCATGCACGGCAAGACCACCACCACCTCCATGATCGCCACGGTCCTCGCCGCCGGCGAACTCGATCCCACCGTGGTCGTAGGGGGTCGTGTTGACGCGCTTGGTTCCAACGCGCGTCTCGGCAAGTCGCAATACCTCGTCGCGGAGGCCGATGAGAGCGACCGCTCCTTCCTGAAGCTGTCACCCATCCTCGCCGTCGTTACCAATCTCGACCGTGAGCACATGGATTGCTACCGCGACATGGCCGACGTCGAGAATGCCTTCGTCGAGTTCATGGATCGCGTGCCGTTTTACGGCGCTTGCATAGCCTGCCTTGACGATCCGCGTCTCGCCGCCATCCTGCCACGTGTCCGGCGAAGGGTTTTCACCTACGGAACCAATTCCCGCGCCGACTATATCCTGCGCATGCTCACGCCCGTAGAGGGAGCGCGCTCACGCTTCGAAGTCGCTGCGAACGGAAGCGCCGAGAGCAGCGTGCTCGGCCCCTTTGAGCTGCACGTGCCTGGACTGCACAACGTCCTCAACGCAACCGCCGCCGTAGCCATCGCCCATCAGCTGGAGATCAAACCCGAAGCCATCGCACAGGGATTAAAGAATTTTCGCGGTGTCGATCGCCGCTTCCAGCTCAAAGGCTGCGTCAACGGGATCGCCGTCATCGATGACTATGGACACCACCCCACCGAAATCCGCGCCACTCTTCGCGCCGCCCGCGATTGCAACTACAGCCGCATTCATGTGATCTTCCAGCCGCATCGCTACACCCGCACCCGCGATCTATTCGAGGACTTCGTCAAGGCCTTCGACGACGCGGCCACCGTCGAAGTGCTCGATATCTACGCTGCCAGCGAGGAGCCCATTGACGGCATCCATGCCCAGGCCCTGGTTGCGGCTCTCGGCCGCGAGGGCGTGGAGTACGCGGCCTCCAGCGAGCAGGCAATTGCGCGCGTCATCCAAAGAGCAGAAGCCAATGACGTAATCCTCACCCTGGGCGCCGGCAACGTATCGCAGATTGCGCCGCGGGTTCTGGAAAACTTGGAGAAGCTCGGGACCCGGGAAGGACGCACGATTTTTGTGTAGGATTGCTCCTACATGCGCTCCTGGCTTCGTCGTGCTTTTACTCTCACTCTCGTGCTCCTCGCTGTCTCCGCCGCTGATGCCGGCAAGCTGAAGGGCGTTTACTCTGGCAGTGGCGGCATCACGCAGGAAGTACATCGCGTGGTTCTCATTGAATTTGCCGAGGACGGCACGGCCATTCTGCAACAGAATTGGACGGGCAAAGACCCGCAAACCTGGCGTGCTCATTGGACCCAGCAAGGCAAACAGGTGACGCTTACATTCGACCCGGTAAAGGACGCAGCGCCCCTCGCTCCCCTGGCCCTCGATATCAAGCACGGCTCTCTGGTTCCTTCTACGTGGGACAGTACTGCACTCGGCGTATTGGGACCGCCAACGCTCGCGCCCTTTAGCGGTAAAAACGTTCAGAAGCACAGCGTAGCCGGTTGCGTCGCCCTGAACACCTATAATCCTGTGGGCGATTGCGTGCAGTGGGACTCTCGCACCCCACCAAAGTAGTCGCAGCCCTTGTGTGGAGTGTCGCCTGCCATGAGTCTTTTCAGGGGAGCGGTTTCGTCTGAATCTCAGGATCATTCGTTACGTGATGGCCTAGGCTGATCGGCGTAGAATGGTCGCGAAGAGGCGCAGGAGGCTGAGATGCACAAGCGCGCTGCTGCTGTGTTTGTCATGACTCTGCTGCTGACAACGGCGGGGTTCGCGAAGGACAAGAAGAAGAATATTTTGCCTGCCTATGTGCTCAGAGCTCGAACCGTCGCCGTCATCATCGACCCCACTGCAGGCGTATCGGTCGATGATCCACGTGCCAACCAGGTGGCGCAAAAGGATGTTGAGGCGGCGCTGCTGAGCTGGGGCAGATACGAACCCGTTTTGAGCACACAATTTGCGGATTTGGTCATTGTGGTGCGCAAAGGGAGCAGTCGTCTGGCAGGGGAGACGATCAGTGACCCCCGCCAGAACGACCGTGGCGGCGTCATCAACTCAACAGATAGTGGAATCAACGGCGCCGCACAGATTGGCCGGCCCCCGAATCTGTCCAGCGGCGCGGGGTCCGCGAATAACACTCCTGGTCCCCAGATGGAGATCGGCGGTTCGGACGATTCGTTCATCGTCTACCAGGGGGGAGTGGCCAATCCCCTCGACTCCACCGTAGCCTGGAGATACGTAAGAAAGGACGGGCTTCAATCTCCTTCAGTCCCCGCCGTCGATGAGTTCAGGAAAGCAGTGGCCGAAGCCGACAAGGCCGCCGCAAAGAATCCCTAACCCAGCGGCTGACAGGCAAGTCGGGTCGGTCCATACTTCACGCGTGATAATCATCTGGCCTGTCGTTCGCTATTAGTAACTCAACGATAAGTAACCATTCATTTGTATTTAAGATAAAAAGATATCCTGCGGATATCGATAAGTTATATCTAATGCTACGGATAAGATGAACGGATAGCATCAGGATATGTGCGCCCGATATTCGGCCCCTTGCTATGATCTGACGCCGCACGATTTCTCCCCTGGCCATCGAATAAATGGACCTGTACGGCACACAGCACTGAAGAAGCGGCTCGGTTGATCCGGTCGGACGGGATCAGAAGGCAAATGATAGAAGCAGTTAGCCCCATGGATTGATTGGGTAAATAATTAATGTTTCGTCATGTGCCAACCATTCAATAACTAAGATACACTGGCTGACCATTGGCATAAAAGACTGGGCAGGCGACCCGGAGGCTGTAATTTACACCAAATCTTGCGATGTTATCGGTAACCATCCCCGGATAATATCAATGAATCAATAACTAGAGAAATCAGGAGAAGATCATGGCAAATGAAAAAGAGACTTTGACTCCCGAGCATGCGGCGCAAGGCCTGGCTGGAGGACAGATTGCCGCTGGAGCTGCGAGTTCAGCACAAAGAGTCTGCCTGGGTCCATCGAATAACGGTTGGTTCACGCTATCTTGGTCAGCCACCGCAACAGGTACTTATGACTGGGTTGGTCTCTATAAAAATACCACCGACCCTGATACCGCTTATATTGGAGGCAATAACTGGTATTGGGCGGAAAAGGGAAAAAGTTACGTGACCAACACGTCAGTCCAACCGGGCTTTGAGGCAAGGTATCTGATCTGGGACTCCACTTCCAAAACATACAAGTCTGTCGCCAAGACAGGAGCATACCCTGTAGCCATATGCAGCACCTAGAAACCTGGCACTCTAAGCAGATGAATACGTAAACGGATAGGACGCGCCCGGGAAGTTTTCAGCGCCGCCGGAGGGACAGATTTCAACCAATCACTCCGGAGATCGCAGCCCCATCATCCCCAACTCGAAAACTTCCTGGTTGTGTCTTCCCTGTGGGGCCCGCGCCATAAATTCGGAGGGAACATCATGCCAGAATCGATCCTGCCTCAGGTGAAGAACATCGTTTTCCTCATGCTTGAAAACCGGTCGTTCGACAACCTGCTTGGGTGGTTGTACAAAGACGCCGCTCCCGGCTATTTCTATCCCGCCAATAGCCCGAAGCAGTACGACGGTCTCGTGGACGGGAAGTACTCCAATCCTGACAGCGATGGCGCCGTCGTTAACGTAATTCCCATATCCGACGACATCTGGCAGAACGGGCAGGGATACGCGGTGCCGTACTTGGACCCTTATGAAGCCCTGCGGGCGTGGCCGGTAGATATCAGGGCCAAGGATCGTAGCTGGAAGGGGGTCATGAACCAGTTCTTTGGCAGCCAGAAGGTCATCCCAGGTCTGCCGTCATCGAACCTCGGGCCTCCAGCGATGAAGGGTTTCCTGCAGGACTATTACTACTGGACCGATTTCAGCTGGAAGGGCCATGACATCCTATGGACCTACACGCCGGCGCAGGCCCGGGTGATCAACGCGCTCGCCGCCCAATACGCGGTCAGCGATCGCTGGTTTTGCTCCGTGCCGTCGGACACCAGTCCCAACCGCGCCTACTCGATCTGCGGCACGTCCCTCGGGCGCGAGAGCAACTTAAGCCTGGCTGGACCGGAACCGTCGTTTTCAGGCGTGAATACGATCTTCAACTGGCTCCTCGAGGCGGGCAAGAGCTGGGGGCTCTATTTCACCGACGTCTACCACAAGGGAAAGTCCTACACTGAACACCTTTTCCCGCAGATGTCGCCGGGCGGAGAGATCGGCAATATCACGATCTTCAAATCCCGGGCGGCCGATGGAAGCCTCCCGGCATTCAGTTACCTTGAGCCGACATGGACGAATGTATTTCCTTTCACGGAGGGAACTGATTATCATCCTCCGGCCCATATATGCCAGGGAGAGAGTTTTCTCCATGATGTGTACCAGGCGGTGACCGGCGGCCCGCAGTGGAAAAAGAATGAGACGCTGTTCATCATCACCTTCGACGAGCATGGGGGTACCTATGACCACGTCCCCCCGCCGTGGGGCGCTGTCAACCCCGATGGCAAGGATGGCCGCGAAAACAGCTTCAAGTTCGATCTTTTCGGTGCACGCGTGCCCACCATTCTCGTCTCTCCCTATGTAAGGCCGGGCACAGTCTTTCGAGCGCCTGAAGGTTCGAAGTACGACTTCGATCACGCCTCCTTTGTCGCCACCCTCCTTAAGTGGGCGGGCGTATCGCTCGACGAAGCCGGACAAAGCCAGAGAGTGCTCTCGGCGCCAACCTTTGAAGGCGTCTTCGCCGACCAGGTTGTGAACCGCGGAACGGCGGCGCCTCAACCGTGTACATCGTCCCCATCGCCCCTCCCGGCCCACGCCGCGCGCGTCCAGGCTCATCCGGCCGGCTCGGCAGAAGAACTCAGAGCCCTGCTCGAGGGGATTCCCGTCGTGTCTACCCGGGTGATCCTCTTGCGGAACAAGACTCTGGAAGGGGTCCGGACAGATGTAGCGCGCTATCGGCAGGATCCTGAGGAGTTCGAGACCGAACTCGAAAAGCCGCACCTCCCTTAATCCGTCAGACTGAGCGGAGTTTGGCGGGATGAGCCAAACTCCGTCGAAGAGCTTGCCCTGAGCGCAGCCGAAGGAAACTGCTTTTCATAGCTGCAGGGTGCAGAGGGCTTGAATGGAGGTCAACAAGGAACAAGTTTCCGCGCTTCACTTATAGTGGCCGCACCCTGGTCAGCGTCCTCCTCTCGCATTCGAGCCAGGACACGCCCTTCGTCCGCACGCTAGCCGACGAACTGGAGACCGGGAGCGAGATCAAGGTCTGGCTCGACGAGCGTGATATCGGCTACGGCGAAAACATCGTGGCGAAGATCGGCCAAGGGCAAGGATTTCTTCTTTCTGATTCACGAACCGCCCCTCAAATGCCGAGTCAAGTCCCCCGGCGGGCCAGAATCCCCGTAACCCATTCATGGCAAATGTAAAAAGACACAGAATACTTAGCCGACGATTCCCTCCGGGTCGATAGAATGGGTTAGAAGGACAAAGGGCTCGGCTGCGGGGCAGTCGGGCCCTTTGTATTTTCGAGAGGGCCGCAGGTTCGTCCCTCTAAGCCCTTTGTTTTCTAATAAGTTACCGTAAGTCCCGTGATATCTATTAAGTAGAGACAGTGTATAAGTTAACCCATTTAGAATCAGTGAAGAGTTTAGAGGGGAAGGGGGATACCTAGGTTCGCTGGACTTTCCACAACGGGTTTGCTGCAATCCTAATCGCTAAGGCTCTAATCCCTGCCTTTCTTGATTCCCCCCACATTTCCCCGGCCGATTCACACCTTCCCGCACGCTATAGTCAAAGCGGCGACTCTCACGACCTGCTCGGCCGTGGCGAAAACTGAAGCACCTACAAGCCGTGGAGCTACGCTTGTCGATGATGAGCGGAATGAAGCATTTCTACGCCCGGCCTCCGCATCCCGCTCGCGCAGCGATCGGGATCTCTCGGCAGATCGACTGGCCGCGAAAGTCGCGGAGGGCGTAGGCGGGGACGACGCCTTCCTGCGCACCCGTCGCCGTGTGCCCGTGCGCAAGGGCGTTCTGCCCAACTGGGCGAAAACCCGCTGGGGACGCATCGTACTCCTGATTTCAATGCTCATCGCACTTGCCGGTGTCCTCGCGTTGGTGATCGAAGTACGCGATTTTCTCGATCGCGACCCGCGCTTCCGCATCGATACCGCCGCCTCCATTCAGACCATGGGCAACAGTCAGCTCACCCGCGAAGACCTGCTCTCAGTCTTCGGTTCGGACATCGGCCGCAATGTCTTCTTCATCCCTCTGGCCGCCCGCCGTACCAAATTGGAACGCATCCCCTGGGTGGAACATGCCACCGTTATGCGTCTCCTGCCTAACCAGCTGCGGGTCGCCGTCCGCGAGCGCACGCCAATCGCCTTCGTCCGCATCGGAGACCAGGTCGAGCTCGTCGATGCCGATGGAGTGATCCTCAGCATGCCCCCATCGATGGTGGCCGCGCGCCACTTCTCCTTCCCCGTCGTCGCGGGCATCAACCCCAACGATCCTCTTTCCGTCCGCGGACCCCGCATGCATCTCTATCAGAGGTTCATCGCCGATCTTGACTCTAGCGGCGAGAAGATCTCCTCCGACCTCAGCGAAGTCGACTTGTCCGACCCCGAAGATGTGCGCGCAATACTACCCGCCGGCGCCTCGGACATGCTGCTGCACTTCGGTGATGAAAGGTTTCTCGCCAGGTATCGCACCTACCAGGCGCATCTCGCGGAGTGGCGGCAGCAGTATCCGCATCTGGCCGCGGTCGATCTCCGCTATGACACCCAGGTCGTACTGAAGATGGCAGACGGTCGGCCCGCCGAAACAAACCCATACGCAGCCCCGCAGCCTGAAGCTGCGCCGGTAACGACAACTCCGTCGTCAACCGCGGCCAAAAAACATCTCGCGCCTGCAACACCGCGGAAGCATGCCGGAGGGGTGACGGGATGAGCCAGAAGGCAGACAACCTCATCGCCGTCCTCGACGCCGGTAGCGCCAAAACCCGCGTCCTGATCGCCGAATTGAATGACGGAGCCTTGCGTTACCGTGGCCATGGCATCGTCGACTCCGCAGGCATGCGCAAGGGCGTCATCGCCGAGATCCGCCCCGCGGTCGAGTGCATCAACCAGGCCGCCACCCTCGCCGAAGAGTGCGCCGACGCGATCGTTGAACGCTGCGTCATCTCCATAGGCGGGCCAAACATTCGTGGTGTGAACAGCCGCGGCGGCATCAGCCTGGGTACACGCATGCGCGAGATCACCCGCGAAGAAGTCCGCGCCGCCGTCGATCGCGCCCGTTCCATTTCTCTCCCGACCGACCGCGAGATCATCCACCTCCTGCCTCAGCAGTTCATCCTCGATGAGCAGCCCGGCATTCACGATCCCGTAGGCATGGTGGGCAATCGTCTCGAAGTAAATCTTCACATCGCCACGTGCTCCGCCAGCGCCCAGCAGAGCATCGTCACCTGCGCCAACAAGGCCGGCCTTGAAGTCACTGAGACTGTCTTCGAATCCATCGCCGCGGCCGAGGCCACCATCTCCGCCGACGAGCGCGAGCTCGGCGTCTGCCTCATCGACATCGGCGCAAGCACCTCTGAACTCATTGTCTATTTCGAGGGCTCCGTCGCGCATACCTCGGTCATCCCTATCGGCGGCGAACACTTCTCCAACGATCTTGCCGTTGGGCTGCACGTAACGCCCCCGGAGGCAGAGTGGATCAAGTGCCAGTACGGCAACGCCGTCGTCACCTCGGTGCCGCAGCTCAACGAAATCGAGCTGCAGGGGATGCCCGGCTTTGAGCCGCGTGTGGTCAGGCAGCGATTGATCGGCGAAATCCTTGAGCCCCGCGCCCGCGAGCTCTTCCATATGCTGCGCGACAACCTGCGTCAAGGCGGCGTCCTCGAAGCCCTCGGCGCTGGCTGTGTCCTGACCGGAGGCGGTGCCCGCCTCACCGGCTTGCTCGATGTCGCAGAGAGCCAGTTGCGTGTACCCGCCCGCATTGGTTCCCCCGTTCCTCTCTCCCGTATGCCCCAGGAACTCGCTCAGCCCGAATGCGCCACCTTGATCGGAACCCTGCTCTACACCCACCGCACCAGCGTCATGCGTGCTGCGGAAGACCATAGCCTGCGCGCGAAGCTGCGCGCCATCTTTGCCGGAAGCCTATAGGAGTCGAAGCCGATGAATCATCCAGACGAAATTCGCATTCACTATCACGACGAAGTCGCGCATGGGGCCAGAATCAAAGTGATCGGCGTCGGCGGTGGAGGCGGCAACGCCGTCAATCGCATGATCTCTGCGCGCGTCGAAGGCGTGGAGTTCATCGTCGCCAACACCGATCGCCAGGCCTTGCAGCTCTCGCACGCTCCCGTCAAACTGCAGCTGGGCACCAAGCTCACCGCTGGCCTCGGAGCGGGTGCGAATCCCGACATCGGCCGCAAGGCCGCCCTCGAGGATTCGGAAAAAATCATCGAAGCCCTCGAAGGCGCTGACATGGTCTTCGTCACCGCGGGCCTCGGCGGCGGCACCGGCACTGGAGCTGCCCCCGTTATCGCCTCCCTCGCCAGTGAAATGGGCGCGCTCACCGTCGCCGTGGTCACCCGGCCCTTTGCCTTCGAAGGCAAGCGCCGTATGGCGCAGTCCGAACGCGGCATGCAGGAGCTGCTCGACAGCGTCGACACAATGATTGTCATCCCCAACGAAAAGCTGCTCGCCGTCGCCAAGGACGCCGGCTTCTTCGAGTCGTTCCGTATCGCCGACGACGTCCTGCGTCAAGGCGTGCAGGGCATCTCCGACATCATCACTATCCCCGGTATCATCAATCGCGACTTCGCCGACGTAAAAACCACCATGGCTGGGATGGGTTATGCCGTCATGGGCACCGCCGTTCGCGGCGGCAACAATCGCGCCATCGAGGCAGCACAGGCCGCCATGGCCTCGCCGCTGCTCGAAGACGGAGCCATCGACGGAGCCCGCGGCATTCTCATCAACATCAGCGGGTCGAGTTCTCTGAAGCTGAGCGAAGTCAACGAGGCGTCAACCCTTATCCAGAACGCAGCCGACGAAGAAGCCAACATTATTTTCGGAGCCGTGCTCGACGAAAACATGGGAGACGAAGTCAAGATTACCGTTATTGCCACCGGCTTTCGTCAGGAGATGCCCGGTCGCCGCGAGCGGATGCTGAACGCGGCACTGAATCCACCTGCTCTGCATGCGCCGATTATTCCGCGCTTGGACTTCACAGCGCAGCCAATCACGCCTCGCTTCGCCAGTGAAGAAGTGGAGGAACCTGTCTTTGCCTCTGCCGCGGCGTCCGCCACACGGCGGGAATATGTCGAAGTGCCGGTCTTCTCCGAGCCCGTCGCTTCGGAATCAGCCTATGAGGATCCAGCGGATCGCGAAGCTGTCTACCATCACGCGTCCAACATCATCGCCAGCGCCGCCGCTGAGAGTTTTGAGGAACGCGTTGCCGTCGCTATAGCCGAGCCCGTCGATCAGGCCGAGGTATTCGAGCACGGCCACAATCCGCACAATGAAGAAAATCTCGATATCCCGGCATTTTTACGGCGAGGAGCGCTATAGAATCTCCTTTCCAGACTTGTTCGTTTTTTTTAAATGGCCTGAAACGCAAAGTACGATAACGTAACGATCAAGAACAAAGAGTTTTTTTGAACATTTGTCTAGATATTGTAAGTTTTGAAAGGGCGCGCTGCTTATTGCCGTAAAGCACGAAACTTCTTGCAAAAAATACGGTTAGTAATTTAATCGAACGAATTTCTGTTTTCGGGTGCATCCCAAATCGGGAATTCCCATACGCGGAACGATTTACCGGCTTACCAGGCTGGTTCTGTGTGTAAGATCGAGCAGGGTTGTCTGGTCTCAGGTTTGAGACTTGGGTTATTGTTGAGGATATTGATGAGACGCCTTATTCCTTCTCGCCGTATTCATACTCTATGTTCGGCAGTCCTGATCGCGCTGCCCTTCTCGCTCGCCGCGGGCGCGGCCCCTAGCGCAACTCCGACCGCCACGACAACTCACCACGCGTCGCATCGTAGCCATGCGCATGTGCAGGAATCCGCCAGCGCACAAAAGCACATCAGCAGTATGCAGCACAGTCACCGCGTGGCAGCCACTACAGCGACGGTGCACCATCCCAGCTCGGCTCATCTGCGCCGCGCTTCGCTCACCGTCCGCCGCGGTGGAGGCTCTGAGCGCTTCTACGTCAGCTCCTTTACGGATACCGACCTCACGCGGGGCGATATCACGGCCGGTGAAGATCCTGTCGTACGTCAGGCGGCGATTGCTGCCCTCGGCAACATGTATGGCACGGTCCTCGCCATTGACCCGAGCAACGGCCGCATTCTGGCCATGGTTAACCAGAAGCTTGCGCTATCGAGCGGCGCCGAACCGTGCTCTACCATCAAGGTCTCTGTCGCCCTGGCTGCCCTCTCGGAAGGCATTATCACCAAGGATACGCCGGTCAACCTCGGCGGGTCGTACCACCTCAATCTGACCGAGGCGCTTGCCCACTCCAACAATCTTTATTTCGAGACCCTCGGCCGCAACCTCGGTTTCGAACGGGTTCGCCACTATGCCAATCAGTTCGGCCTCGGAGAACTCGCCGGCTACAACATTCCCGGTGAACAACTAGGCGTCTATCCTGATCAACCGCTTCCCGCCGATCGCGGCGGCGTCGGTCGCATGTGCTCCTTTGGCGAAAGCGTTTCGATGACTCCTCTGCAACTCGGTGCGCTAGTCTCTTCCATCGCCAATGGTGGAACCCTTTTCTATCTCCAACACCCGACCACTGCGGAAGAAGCGTTGAACCTGCAGCCCCACATCAAGCGGACACTGGACATCGCAAATCTTATCCCTGAAATCCAGGACGGCATGCACGCCGCGGTCGAGTACGGAACCGCACGCTCCCTGAAAGCCAACTTCAATCAGTTCCCAGTCATGGGCAAGACCGGCACGTGCTCCAACAACGGCACCCGCTTCGGTTGGTTCGCCTCTTACGCCGATACCCAGTACGGACGAATCGTTACGGTCATCTTCCTCGAAGGCGGACGTCCCACCTTCGGCCCCAAGGCCGCCGAGTTGACCGGCTATTTCTACCGCAATCTCTGGGATCATAGCTACTTCGCGGCCAAACAACCAGCGGAACAGATCCCTGGGCTGCCCGCAGCGTCCCCGGTTATCGACAACGCGCCCACCCCAACCACCGGCGTAAACCAGTAAGAATCGTCAATTCGCTACTCCGTGGACTCTGGACTCTCGGCCGAGCCGTCTTGAACGCTGAGTTCGTCAAAATATCGGTGAGGTCGCGGTAGGGGCGACCAGTACCGATCGTCCCCACCGCGACCTCACTGAGCGCGGATTGGTACCGAAAAGTGTGCCAGTGTTCAGAAATTCAATGGCGGTGATTCTGGAATGACGATTCCAGGGCTCATTGATACCGGTTTGCAAACGATGGCGTGCCAAATGCGCGCCGCCTTCCTCAACGATTGACGCGGCGTCAGTGCTCCATCGGCAGAGCAGACGACCCATCGGACCAATTGCCGACCCAGACCATCAGGATTGTGGCCCGCTCCTCAGGGTCATCCGCGGCCATAATCGGCGAACCCGGCAGATTGGCTCCCCAGCTTTTCACCGCATCGCCCGAGACAAAAAACATCAAATGCGGGTGCCAGTTCGCGCCCTGGTCGTTTAAGTACTGCTGCTTCGACATCATGTAGGACATCGCTCCCGGCTCCAGCGCGGGCAGTTCCTTCTTATCAAGTGCCGAAGCGGTCGCCGCCACGATCTCCGCTTTCGATTTTCCTTCCAGCACCAGTTTGGTCTTCATCAGGAAGATGCCCGCAAACGTTCGTGCGGCCTGCGGATTAAAGCAAATGGGGGAGCGGATTTTTGGATTCCAGAATTCAGGAGCATCGGTGGCGGCGCCCCATGATCGCTCCACTACGCAAAGAAAGCCATTCGTGCCTTTTACTGCGGTCGTGAATCCCTTCCGTCCCAGAACCATCACGTCGGCTCCGTCTGAAATGGATGCCGGAGCAGCACTGCGGGCCAGCGCGATTTCAGTATTCTCGTCGGCGATCAAATACTCATCGACGGGAGCCATGGCCGGATACGGAGCTTTCTCTGCCTGCGCCGCTGCCGGGCGGGTTGCCCAAGGCAGGCCAAGCTGAACAAGAAAGATAAAAGCGATTAGCTTGAAACGATTTTGCCGCATGGGATTCTCCAATAGGTGCTCGTTTTATGTGAGGGAACACCCGGCCGATGACGCCTGTCTTAACTCGATCAGACACAAAGGGACCTCTAGCCGTCAATGCACGAGCGAACCTGCGAATGAGTGCGAGAGTGGCCGACATATTTGCCCTGACCGCCCGACCCTGCACTGCCGGGAGAGTCACTGCCGCGAACGGGGCAATGCGCGTTTCCACCCGACTGTTATCGCATTTTCATGGCTCCGGTCGAGTTGTCGCCAAACCTTCGTAAACCTTCGTTTACCGCTTGGTTAAGTACGTGTGGCTCGTGATCCTCCCGCAACCCAAGAAAGCGCCTTTCAATGGATCGAAAACCTCCCGGTGAGTGCGTTGGCGGAGATAACCGGCCAAAAATCTGAATCAACTCTTAAGAGCTGTTTATAAGAAGCTATATTTTCTTTCAGTTGGATTTCTTCAGGAGGAGGGGCTCCGTTTCCAGCTGAGAT